>JANOYK010000204.1:0-4019 GCA_031428855.1 Burkholderiales bacterium
CTTGCAGCCGACACAGGCGTCACCGACACCGGTATGCACGGTGTAGGCAAAATCGATCACTGTCGCGCCACGCGGCAGCGACATGATGCGGCCCTTGGGCGTGAACACGTACACCTCGTCGGGAAACAAATCGACCTTGACGTGCTCCAAAAATTCGGCCGGGTCGCCTGACGAATTTTGAATGTCAAGCAGGGATTGGAGCCACTTGTGGGTCTTCTTCTGCACGTCCGAGATGGCGTCGTCACCGGTCTTGTAGAGCCAGTGGGCCGCCACCCCGGCCTCGGCCACGCGGTGCATGTCGGCGGTGCGGATTTGCAGCTCGACCGGCGTGCCGAACGGGCCGATCAGCGTGGTGTGCAGTGACTGGTAGCCGTTGACCTTGGGGATGGCGATGTAGTCCTTGAACTTGCCCGGCACCGGTTTGTAGAGTGCGTGCAGCACGCCCAGGGTGTGATACGCAGTCGGCAGGTCTTGCACCACCACGCGAAAACCATAGACATCGAGCACCTGTGCAAAGGTCAGTTTTTTCTCGACCATCTTGCGGTAGATGCCGTACAGATGCTTTTCGCGGCCATAGACCTGGGCCGCAATGCCCGCTTCGGGCAAGGTGCGCTGGATCGCTTCGAGAATCTTGTTGACACCGTCGCGGCGGTTGCCGCGCGCGAGCTTGATGGCGCGCGAGATGACAGCGAAACGGTACGGGTAGAGATTGGCCAAACTCAGATCCTGCAGCTCGCGGTAGACCTGATTGAGGCCTAAGCGGTGCCCGATCGGCGCGTAGATGTCGAGCGTCTCGCGCGCGATGCGGCGGCGCTTGGCAGTGCGCAGCGAACCGATAGTGCGCATGTTGTGCAGGCGGTCGGCCAGCTTGACCAGAATCACGCGGACATCGCGCGCCATCGCCAGCAGCATCTTGCGGAAGTTTTCGGCCTGCGCGTTTTCCTGGCTTTCAAACTCGATCTTGTCGAGCTTGGACAATCCGTCGACCAGTTCCCCTACCGGCGCGCCGAAGCGCGATGCCACATCGCGGATGGTGATGCCGGTGTCCTCGACCACATCGTGCAGCAGCGCGGCCATCAGGGCCTGCGCATCGAGCTTCCAGGCGGCGCAAATTGCGGCCACCGCAAGCGGATGGGTGATGTATTCCTCGCCGCTGGCACGCTTCTGGCCGGCGTGGGCCACGTCGCTGTAGACATAAGCGGCGGCAACGCGCTCGACATCCTCGCTTTTCAGATAAGCGGCGAGACTGGTTTTGAATGTATCGAACTGGCCGGCCTTGCTCGACAAGACATCCGCCGGAGTGGAAGCGGCCGGCGGCAGCGCAGCGCCGGTATCAGCAGACTGGTCAGCGGGATGCAGCGTAGGCTGCGGCGGGACTACCCGGCCAGCGAGGCGGTCGCGCGCCTGGTCAAGCTGGACAACCTCGGCACGTGCGGCATTGCGGGGACGGGAGCGCTGGTCCATGACATCCCCGCTACTGCCTTTAGGTCTGAACGCGCTTGAGCATCTCCACACCGACCAGACCGGCGGCGATTTCACGCAGCGCCGTCACGGTGTGCTTGTCGCGCCCGCTGTTCAGTTTCGGTGCGGCTCCCTGTGCCAATTGGCGCGCGCGATAGGTCGCCGCCAGCGCCAAATCAAAGCGGTTCGGGATTTTTTGGAGACAATCTTCAACAGTGATGCGGGCCATGATGGAATGCGCTTTAGGTTAGGACTGACAACAGGACAACAGGATAACGGGGACGGTGCAACCGGGTGACCCGGCGTGGCAGCAAGACAGGTGCCGGCAGACTGACGGGACTGCGCGAACTGATGAAACTTTAAGAACTTGCGCGGGCGCGTGGCACACTGGACGACCGGCTTGCGAACCGCTTGAACGAGCTCCGCAAGCTTGCTGCGGCGTCAGGGAATCCCAAGTTCCCGCAAGACGGCTGATTCGCGCTGGGCCACTTGCCGGAACCGCAATCGCGCTGCCGCCACCACCGCCTGCAACGCGCTCTGCGCCTCTGAAAACGAGGTATTGATAATAGCATAGTCAAACTCGCCGGCCCGGCGCATTTCCGCGTCAGCATTGGCCATGCGGCGGGCAATTTCGGCTTCGCTGTCGGTGCCGCGGCCGCGCAGGCGGCGCTCCAGTTCGGCGTGCGACGGCGGCAGAATAAACACGCTCACCACATCCGGAAACATTTGCTTGATCTGGGCGGCGCCCTGGCAGTCGATTTCAAGCACGATGTCGCGCCCGCCCTGCATTTCGGCTTCGATCCAGCTGCGTGAAGTGCCATAAAAATTGCCATGCACCTCGGCGCTCTCCAAAAAATCGCCGTGGCTGCGCATGGCCAGAAAGGTATCGCGGCTGACAAAGTGATATTCACGGCCCTGCTCCTCACCCGGGCGCAGCGCACGGGTGGTGGTCGAGACCGACAACACCAGGTTGGCGTCGCACGCCAGCAGCGCATTGACCAGGCTCGATTTGCCCGCCCCAGAGGGCGCTGCCACCACAAACAGGGAACCGCTCATCAGGATGGCCCGCCCTTATTCAATGTTCTGCACCTGTTCGCGCATTTGCTCGATCAGGATTTTCATTTCCATCGCTGCAGCCGAGACCTCGCCCGACACCGATTTGGAACCAAGCGTGTTGGCTTCGCGGTTCAGTTCCTGCATCAGAAAGTCGAGCCGCTTGCCGCACGCGCCGCCTTTGGCCAGCACGCGCCGCACCTCCGACAAATGCGCGCCCAGGCGCGACAGTTCTTCGGCCACGTCGATCTTGATGCCGAACATCGCGATTTCCTGGCGCACCCGCTCATCATCGGCGGCACCGAGCGCCTCGCGCAGGCGCGCAGTCATTTTGGCCTGCAGTTCCTGCACCGCGCGCGGCATCAAGGGTTCGACCTGTTTGACCAGCAGTTCGAGCGCGGCCACCCGCTCCAGCAGCATCCCTTTGAGCTTCTCGCCTTCGCGCGCGCGCGATGCGCCAAACTCGCCAATCGCCTCAGCCATCATGGCAGCGGCCGTCTCGCGCATCTGATCGGCCGAAAGAGCAGCGTCGTCGAGCACACCGGGCCAGTGCAGCACTTCCATCACGCGCAGCTCCAGCGCATGCGGCACCAGCCGCTTGACCGCTGCTGCGGCGTCACCCAGGCGGCGCACCGCCTCTTCGTTCAATTGCAGCGGACGGCCGGCGCGGCTCTGCCCGGCCTGGCCGTCCTTGCCATAGCCCAAGCGCAACTCCACCTTGCCGCGCGTCACGTGCTGCGCAATGGTCTCGCGCAAGCCGGGCTCCAATGTGCGCACTTCGTCCGCCAGACGAAACATCAGGTCCAGAAAGCGTGAATTGACGCTTTTGATTTCAAGGTTGAGCGCGCCGTGCGGCAGCTCGCGTGACACCGACGCGAAGCCGGTCATGGAGAGAATCATCGGATGCTGGGCTACTTTGATTAGAATGCGTTGCTTCAATTGCCTAGTAACCGGGGCAATCTGAAATGCAAGCGGAAGCCCGATTATAGATTCGTGGCAGGAGCACTATGGCGTCGCAGTCCAATTCGGCCTTGCCGGAAAATACGATTCTCGAAAATTACCGGGTCGCCAAACCGCTGGCTTCGGGCGGGTTTTCCATTGTCTATCTGGCCTATGACGAGTTTGGCGGCCCGGTCGCGATCAAGGAGTATCTGCCGGCCGGCCTGTCGCTGCGCGGCAAGGGCGAGATCGTGCCGGTGATCTCGCCGCAGCACCAGAACCTGTTCCGCTACGGCCTCAAGTGTTTTTTCGAGGAAGGCCGTGCGCTGGCGCGGATTGCGCATCCCAACGTGGTGCGCGTGGTCAATTTTTTCCGCGCCAACGAGACCGTCTACATGGTGATGCAGTATGAGCGCGGACGCAGTCTGCAGGAACACATCGTGCAGCGCCGCGGCGAGATCAAGGAAAACTTTATCCGCCATGTGTTCGTGCAGCTCATGAACGGCCTGCGCGAGGTGCATACCAACAAGCTGCTGCATCTGGACATCAAGCCGGCCAATATCTAT
>JANOYK010000205.1:0-3432 GCA_031428855.1 Burkholderiales bacterium
TTTATCCGTACCTACCGGATCGACGAACTACCCCAATTGGTCAATGTGCTGACGGGCGAAATGAGCCTGGTTGGGCCGCGGCCAGAACGCCCGTTTTTTGTGGATCAGTTGTCGCGGGAGTTGCCGTTTTATGGTGTGCGCCATAGTGTAAAACCGGGCCTGACTGGCTGGGCGCAAGTGAGCTTTGGGTACTGTGCGTCGGTGCAGGAGACGGCAGAAAAGCTACAATATGATCTTTTCTACGTCAAGAACCACTCGCTTTTCCTGGATTTTGTGGTGCTGTTCAGGACGGTGGGCGTGGTTCTCCACGGGCATGGGGCGCACTAGCTCTGATACCAAGGTTGGGAAAAGCTGAATGGCGGCGCTGACCGCCTGGAGCTACGGCGTTGCCGGTATCGCTTACGCGGTCTATTGCGTCTATTTCGCGCGCGCCTCTGCCGCGCGCAGTGCGGCGCGCGGCACAGAAACCGGCATAGGGCTATTGCAAGGGAGGAGCAGTTCCCATTGGATGGCAGCGGCACTTGCGGCTTCGGCGCTTTGGGGTATTGCCGGGAGCAGCTTCGGATTTACCGGCCACCCGGTCTATCTGGCAATTTATTTGTTTTCAGAGCCGCTGCGCTACGGTTGCTGGTATGCCTTTTTGCTGCTTCTGATTTGGCCAAGTGACAAGGCCGTTCCACGGCCGGTGTATTTGGCCACCGCCGCTGCCGCCATAGCTGTGGGCGGCGTGCTGACCCAAGCGGCGGCGATGACACACGTGAGCGTTAGCGCCGGACTGACGCGCGTGTCGCTGCTGCACTCCCTGTCAATGGCCGTGATGGCGCTGGTGCTGCTGGAACAATTGTTCCGCAATGCGTCTGAAGATACGCGATGGAGCATCAAACCGCTCTGTTTGGGTCTGGGCGCGATATTCGCGTTCGATTTTTATATGTATGCCGAGGCGGTGCTGTTCAACCGCATTGATGGCGACGTGCTCGGCATTCGCGGACTGGTGAATGTGACCGCGATACCCCTGCTTGCGCTGTCGGCTGCCCGTAGCAAGGGTTGGCTCGGTCGGGTGCGTTTGTCGCGCCAAGCGGCGTTTCATTCGGCGTCGCTCTTGCTGGCAGGCGTTTACCTGTTGTTTGTGGCGGGTGCGGGTTATTACGTGCGAAGTTTTGGCGGCGATTGGGGGCGGGCGCTGCAATTGGCGCTGCTGTTTGCCGGCCTCTTGCTGCTGCTGTTGCTGACACTGTCCGGCTCGATGCGCGCCACACTCAGAGTGCTGCTGGGCAAGCATTTTTTCCGTTACCGCTATGACTACCGTGAGCAATGGCTGCGGTTTACCCGGCTGTTGTCGGAGCGCGGCTCCCGCGAGGAGGTGGGGCAACAGGTGATCCGGGCGCTCGCCGATATGGTCGAAAGCCCGGCGGGCATGCTGTGGCTCAAGGATGCGCAGCGGGGCGGCTATATTCAGGCTGCGCGCTGGAACATGCCGGCCGTGGAGATGGTCGAAAAAAACACCTCCGCGCTTTGCGAGTTCATGGCTGCGCGGGCGTGGATATTGAATCTCGACGAATACCGCTTGCATCCCGCCCGGTATAACAATGTCGAACTGCCGTCCTGGATGACACAGATCTCCGGCGCTTGGCTGATTGTCCCGCTGATGGCGGGCAATGACATGACCGGGTTTGTCATTCTTGCCGAGTCCCGCACCAGAACTGACGTGAACTGGGAAGTGAACGATCTGTTGCGCACCGGGGGGTGTCAGGCGGCGTCATTTCTTGCGCAAATACAGGCGACCGAGGCGTTGCTTGAAGCGGGAAAGTTCGATGCTTTCAACCGCATGTCAGCGTTCGTGGTGCATGATCTGAAGAACATCGTTACGCAATTGGCACTCATGCTGCGCAACGCTGAACGCCACCGCGACAACCCTGAGTTTCAGCAGGATATGCTGATGACGGTCGAGCATTCGGTAGAGCGCATGCGCCAGCTCATGCTCCAATTGCGGCAGGGAGCGGTGCCGCCGGAGGCGCTGCAAGGTGTTGATCTGGCTCCTATAATTGAACGGATTCAGATAGCCAAACGCAGTCAGGGACGGGAGTTTTCGGCGCGCATCATCGAGCGGCCGGTTGCCAAGGGACACGACGAACGGATTGAACGGGTGATTGGCCACGTAGTGCAAAATGCGCTCGATGCAACGGCGCTGGCTGGTGAGGTTGCCGTGGAACTGCGCTGCGAGAGCGGGGAAGCGCTGATTGAAGTGCGGGACACCGGCGAAGGCATGACACCAGAATTTGTGCAGGAGCGCCTGTTCAAGCCGTTTCAGACCACCAAGACTGCCGGTATGGGGGTGGGTGCCTATGAGAGCGCACAGTATGTGCGGGAACTGGGCGGCAGAATCACCGTCGAAAGCGAGATCAGCGTGGGTACCACAATCGTGATTTTCCTGCCCGTTGTTGCAGGCACTGCCAGCCCAGCGCTGCAAGGAGCGCGGGCATGAGCGCCCAGACCGTCAGCACCTTGCTGATTGTCGAAGATGACCCGGCCCTGCAAAAGCAGCTGCGCTGGTCGCTCGACAAATTCGAGACGCATACGGCGTCGGATCGCGCCAGCGCGATGACCATCGTGCGCCGTGCCGCCCCTGCGGTGGTGACCATGGATCTGGGGCTGCCTCCCGATGCCGACGCCGTGTCGGAGGGATTTTTGCTTCTTGAACAGATGCTCGCCCACGCGCCCGACACCAAGGTGATCGTGCTTACCGGGCAAAACGATCAGGCCAACGCGCTGCGCGCAGTGGCGTGCGGAGCCTATGATTTTTTCGCCAAGCCGTTTGACCCCGACCTGCTGGTTCTCACGATTGAGCGCGCGTTCAAGCTGTATCACCTGCAGCAGGAGAACGCGCGCTTGCAGTCAATGCGGCAGCCGGACATGCTGTCGGGCCTGACAACACGTGACCCCGCCCTGCTGCAGGTGTGCCGCACCATCGAGAAAGTGGCTAATAGCAACGCGACGGTGCTGCTGTTGGGTGAGAGCGGCACCGGCAAGGAGGTGCTGGCGCGCGGACTGCATCAGGCGTCCAACCGCAGCGGTGAAAAGTTCGTCGCGATCAATTGTGCGGCGATTCCGGAAAATCTGCTTGAGAGTGAGCTATTCGGCTATGAAAAGGGGGCGTTCACCGGCGCTGTCAAGACCACGATTGGCAAGTTCGAAATGGCGCACCGGGGCACGTTGATGCTCGATGAAATCGGCGATCTTTCGCAGGCGCTGCAGGCCAAGTTGCTGCGGTTTTTGCAGGAGCGGGTGATCGAACGCGTGGGAGGGCGCCAGGAAATTCCGGTCGATATCCGGATTGTTGCCGCGACCCATCAGGACCTTAACGAGCAGGCGAAGCAGGGAAAGTTTCGCGGGGATCTTTACTACCGGCTCGCTGAAATTGTGGTCAAGGTGCCG
>JANOYK010000206.1:0-4619 GCA_031428855.1 Burkholderiales bacterium
TCGCAGACGATGAACACGATGGTCGCATTCTCGACCGTCTCAGCCACGCGCAGCGCCACGCACAGCGCTCCCGCCGCCGAGATGCCAGCCGAGATACCCTCTTCTGCAGCCATGCGGCGGCACATGGTTTCTGCATCGGCCTGACTGACCGATTCGGTGCGATCCACCCGCGCCTTGTCAAAAATTTTCGGCAGGTAGGCTTCGGGCCATTTGCGGATGCCCGGAATTTGCGAGCCTTCGGATGGCTGGCAACCGACGATTGCAATCTTCGGGTTTTTCTCTTTGAGATATTGCGACACCCCCATGATGGTGCCAGTGGTGCCCATCGCAGAAACAAAATGGGTGATGCTGCCGTGGGTATCGCGCCAGATTTCCGGTCCGGTGGTCTCGTAGTGGGAGCGCGGGTTGTCGGGGTTGGCGAACTGGTCGAGGATTCTGCCCTGGCCTTCTTTTTCCATCTTCACGGCGAGGTCGCGCGCGTATTCCATGCCGCCTTGCGCGGCGGGCGTCAGGATCAGCTTCGCGCCATACGCGGTCATGCTCTGACGCCGCTCCAGCGACAGGTTGTCGGGCATGATGAGAATCATCTTGTAGCCGCGCATTGCCGCCACCATCGCCAGCGCAATGCCGGTGTTGCCTGAGGTGGCTTCAATCAGCGTGTCGCCGGGTTTGATCTCGCCGCGCTCCTCGGCGCGCGCGATCATCGACAGCGCCGGGCGATCCTTGACTGACCCGGCCGGGTTGTTGCCTTCGAGCTTGCCGAGGATCAGGTTGTTGCGGGTCTGATTGGCTGCGCCGGGGATGCGTTGGAGGCGCACTAGCGGTGTGTTGCCGACGGTGCCTTCGAGAGTTTTGTACATGCGTGGCTGATGTCAGTTTGAAAGTGGTGACATTTTAGCTGCGCCATCAACAGCACCAGCAAAAAGCCCCGCACGCGGCGGGGCTTTTTGTTCTGGCGGGTGCTGATTACTTTTTGGCGTCAGCTTTCGGCGCGTCCTTGCTGTCTTTCTTGTCGTCTTTGGCGTCTTTTTTGGCGTCAGACTTGGGGGCGTCTTTGGCTTTCTTGTCAGCCGCAGCCTTGTCGTCTTTGGCTTTCTTGTCGGCCGCTTTCTTGTCGTCGGCGGCCTTCTTGTCAGCGGCCTTCTTGTCGTCAGCCGATTTTTTGTCGGCGGCAGCCTTGTCATCCTTGGCTTTTTTGTCAGCCGCTTTTTTGTCCGCTGCTTCTTTCTTCGGATCAGCTTTGGCATCCGCTTTAGGCGCGTCTTTCTTCGCGTCGGCCTTGGCATCGGCCTTGACCGGTGCGGCAGCGGCGGCAGGGGCGGCTGCTTTAGCCGGTGCAGCGGCGGCTGCGGGTGCGGGGGTTGATGCCGGTGCGGCAGCGGGCGTTACACCTTTGGCGGGTGCTGCGGCCGGTGCTGCGGCGGGTGCTGGTGCGGCAGCAGGAGCGGCTGCGGGTGCGCCTGCCTTGGCCGGTGCTGCTGCGGCAGCGGGTGCCGGTGCGGCTGCGGGCGCGGCGGCAGGTGCTGCGGCCTTCGCATCCTTCTTGTCGTCTTTCTTGGCGGGCGTGCTGCCACCGCCGACCGATACCGAGCCGTCCTTCTTCCACTCGGCGACGGTTTTTTCGCCAATCCCTTTAACGCGGGTGGCTACGTCGTCAAGGCTTTTGAACGGGCCATTTTTCTTGCGCTCGTCCATGATTGCCTTGGCTTTGGCTGGGCCAACGCCTTTGATCGCATCCATGCCTTTTTCGTCGGCACTATTGATATCGACAGCGGCAAATGCCATGCCAATGCTCATCAGAAAACCCACCAACACCATCAACAGTTTTTTCATGTCGTCTCCTCGTAATTGTTGGCCGGAAATGGCCCTAAGTGGCTCGGCTGGACCAGTGGTCAAACTCTGCCATACCGCAGTAAACGCACTGCAATTGCTTCAAGTTGACGCCAGCAGCGCCGAAATATAGCGCCCGACCCCGGTCTGCACGTCCAGAAATGCCCCGGTATAGCCGGCCGCGCGCAATTGGCTGATGGCGGCTAAGGTATGGCTCTGGTACTTGCCCTTGAGCGCCTCAGGAAAGGGGATGTATTCGATCAAACCCTGGGCGCGGATCGCTTCCAGTGACAGCGCGGCCTGGCCCGCGGCTGCGCGGCAGGCGTTGATGGTGGCCGAGGCCACGTCGTTGAACGGCTGGGCGCGGCCGGTGCCGAGATTGAACACGCCGGACAAGCTTGACGTTCCGGACGCACCGGACGTGCCGGACGAACCCGACGAACCGGATGAGCCGGATGAACCCGGCAATCCGGCCTGCTGCATCCGCTCAAGGAAATAGAGATTGACCTTGACCACATCTTCGACCGAGACGAAATCGCGCTGCTGAGCGCCGTTGCCATAGCCGTCCCAGCCTTCAAACAGGCGCACCTTGCCGCTGGTGCGAAATTCGTTGAAATTGTGAAATGCCACCGAGGCCATGCGCCCCTTGTGCGATTCGCGCGCGCCGTAGACATTGAAATAGCGGAACCCGGCCACCGGCGCGCTTAAGCCTTCGGCCATGCGGCGGCGCACCACCTGGTCGAACAAAAATTTGGAGTAGCCGTAAATGTTGAGCGGCTTTTCAAACGCGCGCCCTTCCTTGAACACCGGGCCTGCGCCATACACCGCTGCCGACGAGGCATACAGCAGCGGCACTTTGGCCGCCTGACACCAGTCGAGCAGGCGCACTGAATAACGGAAATTGTTTTCCATCATGTAGCGGCCATCGGTTTCCATCGTGTCCGAACAGGCGCCTTGATGCAACACCGCGTCGATGCTGCGGGTGCCGCCGACACCGCCCGAATTGTCTGCGCCGCCGCGCCATTGACCCGCTTCGAGGCGCGTCAAAAACTCGTCCTGGTCGAAGTAATCGGCGATATCGCAGTCAGCCAGATTGGGAAATTTGTCGGCGCGCGCGAGATTGTCGACCGCAATAATGTCCGTGATGCCGCGCGCATTGAGCGCCTTGACCAGATTGGCCCCGATGAAGCCGGCCGCGCCGGTGACCACCATCATGCCCATCAGAACAACTCCTCCGGTGTCACCACCGCCGTGCCGAGCTTGCCGACGACGATGCCGCCGGCCCGGTTGGCCATGCCAGCCGCCTCTGCCATCGCCACGCCGCCGCCGAGCAGAACGCCGAGCGTCGCGATCACGGTATCGCCGGCTCCCGAGACATCAAACACTTCGCGCGCCTGGGCATCAAAGTTGAGCGCGCCGTCGCGGCGGAACAGCGTCATGCCTTCTTCCGAGCGCGTCAGCAGCAAGGCCTCCAGCCCGAGCTGTTCGCGCAGCGCGCCGGCGCGCGCCAGCAGGTCTGCTTCCGACGTCCATCGGCCAACCACCTGGCGCAGCTCGCCGCGATTCGGGGTGAGCATGGTGGCGCCAGCGTAGCGTGTGTAATCTTCGCCCTTCGGGTCCACCAGAATCTTGACGCCAGCTTCACGCGCGGCGGCAATCATCTCGGCAATGTGGGTGAGGCCGCCCTTGCCGTAGTCGGACAAAATCACGACATCGGCATCTGCCAGCAAGCGCTTGAATTCTTCAAGCTTGCCGGTCAGCACTTCATGGCCCGGCGTTTCTTCAAAATCGATGCGCAGCAATTGCTGCTGGCGGCCAATCACGCGCAGCTTGACGGTGGTCTTGAAGGCGGTATCCACATGCAGCGAGGTGCGGATGCCAGACGCTTCGAGCAGGCGCTTGATGGTCTGCCCGGCTTCGTCATCGCCTACGACCGAGAGCAGCGTGGTCTGCGCGCCGAGCGCGGCGGCGTTGCGCGCGACGTTGGCCGCGCCCCCCAAGCGCTCGTCGCTGCGCTCAATCTTGACCACCGGCACCGGCGCTTCGGGGGAGATGCGATGCACATCCCCAAACCAGTAACGGTCGAGCATGACATCGCCCACCACCAGCACGCGCGACTGTTGGGCGGCGGTGCGCAGCGCCAGGCTCATGCTGCGCGTTCCTGCACTGCGTCCGTGCGCTTGACATTGCCGGCGCTGCGATTCGACAGCGCAGCAATATCGGGGCGGCCGATCGGCTGGTAGTCGATGCCGAGTGCGCGCACCAGCGCCGGGTCGTAGAGATTGCGACCGTCAAAAATGACTGGGGTGGTCAGCGCCGCCTTGATCGCGCCAAAGTCGGGGCTGCGAAATTCTTTCCACTCGGTCACGATCACCAGTGCATCGGCACCCGCATTTGAACCCTTGAGTGCCTGCATCGGGCCTTCTGCAAACGTCACGCGCGCATTGTCTTTCAACAAATGTTTGGCCTCGGGCATCGCGATCGGATCGTAGGCCGTGATGAGCGCACCGCGCGCGGTCAGCGCCGCAATCACTTCAAGCGCAGGCGCTTCGCGCATGTCGTCGGTATTGGGCTTGAAGGCGAGACCCCACAGAGCGAAGCGCTTGCCTTCGAGGTTTTCGCCAAACCGCGCCACGATTTTGTTGGCGAGCACCTGTTTTTGTTTCGCGTTGGCACGCTCGACCGCATCGAGAATCTCAAACCCGGCCCCGGCTTCGGTGGCGGTGCGCTGCAGCGCCTGCACGTCTTTCGGAAAACACGAGCCGCCGTAACCACAGCCGGCATACAGA
>JANOYK010000207.1:0-2425 GCA_031428855.1 Burkholderiales bacterium
CGGATCGGCCCGGGCGTTTGCGCCATGAAGACCACCACCAGTTGCTCTTTCGGGTCGGCCCACCAGTTGGTCCCATAGGCGCCGGGTCAGGAGAAACTGCCGACCGATCCTGCCGTGCGCACGATGCCGGGCATGGTCTGCATCGCGAGGCACGGCGGTGAAACGCAGCTTGGCCTTGGCGGCTTTCACTTGGGAATTTTCCGCTTCACCCGCTTCAGTGGTTTGCCCGCAGGTCCGGCCTTGTCTTGCTCCGGCGCGTTGAGGGCGTAGAACTCGTGCAACTTGGCCGCGAGCATTTTTTTGTCGGGCAGTTGGGTCTGGTATTGCGCGACCAACGCCGGAGAGAGCGTGCGGCTGAGGGCGTATTCGACCACTTCGCTTTCTTTCGACGCGCATAGCAGCACGCCGATGGCTGGGTTTTCATGGGGTTTGCGGTGGTCGCGGTCGAGAGCTTCGAGGTAGAAGCCGAGTTTGCCGAGGTATTCGGGTTCGAAGCGGTCGACTTTGAGTTCGATGGCGACGAGGCAGTTGAGGCCGCGATGGAAGAACAGAAGGTCGAGTGCGAAATCGCGGCGGCCCACTTGCACCGGGTATTCCGAACCAACGAAGCAGAAGTCGCGGCCAAGCTCAATCAGAAAATCCTTTAGGCGGGCGAGCAGGCCCTGGTGCAGGTCTGCTTCCGAGTGGGACTTTGGCAGATCAAGGAATTCGACGAAATAGGCGTCTTTGAATACGCTGCCGATTGCGGCACCGTGCGTTTGTCGCACCATTGGTGCGACTTTTGGCGGATGCAGGATGGTGCGCTCGAAAAGCGCTTGCCGGAACTGTTGTTCCAATTCGCGTTTGCCCCAGCGTTCCTGGATGGCCTTGCGCAGATAGAACTCTCGTTCTTCCGGCCGCTTCGATTGTCCCAATATGATGAGGTTATGGGTCCATGGCAATTGTCGCGCCAGTGGTGCGACTTTTTTATCCCGCGCGTAGATTTCGTAAAACTGGCGCATGCGAAAAAGATTCGACCGCGTAAATCCCCTCGCTCCCGGCAGTGTGCGGCCAAGATGCCGCGCAAGGCCATCCACAACGCCTTCGCCCCATTCGGCAGTTTCAAGCTTCCTGCTGATGTACTCGCCAATCTGCCAGTACAAGCCGACGAGTTCGTTGCTGACGGCCTGATAGGCGCGGATGCGCGCCTGCTCGATGAGGGCGACGACTTCCGCAAAGGCGGCTGCGACCGGCTTCACTTGTACGTGCTTGGTGGCTGAAGCCGCTTTTCTAGTCGTCACGCTGGTTCCAGTTTCAACAAATCATCCAGCTTTTCTTGCTTCTGATGATGCCGGGCAGGATTCAATTATGACGGGAAATAATTCGCAAAAACCATTTAGCCAGATCATTCAAGGGAGAAAATCTGGATGTGCCATTCCGTGAAAACCGTTGGTACAAGCCATTTTACACATGCCATCGGCCTGTGACCCGCTTCCAGAGCGCATCTTCAGCCACCCACCCCATCCAATTTCTCGCTCACCGCCCCACCCGATACACCTCCAACGCCCTCTCCAGAGACTCGCGCCACACCGCTGGTATCACCTCACCATCTCCACATCCACCTAATCGACGATCGCCTGGTTGACGATCGCATTCACCACATAGCGGTAGTGCCAGCGGATCGGCCCGGGCGTTTGCGCCATGAAGACCACCACCAGTTGCTCTTTCGGGTCGGCCCACCAGTTGGTGCCATAGGCGCCGGGCCAGGAAAAACTGCCGACCGATCCCGCTGTGCGCACGATGCCGGGCGTGGTCTGCACCGCGAGGCCGAGGCCGAAGCCCATGTCGGCGCGCGTCGGGTCGGCGTTGCCGATCAGGTTCACCGTGCCGGGAGGCAACTGGTTGGCGAGCATGTATTCGACGGTCTTGCGGCCGAGTATCCGTTTGCCGTCGAGCTTGCCGCCTTGCAGGAGCATTTGCGCGAAGCGCAGGTAATCGGCCGCGGTGGATACGGCGCAGCCCCCGCCGCATTCGAACTTGAGCGGCTTGGTGAGGTCGAGCACGAATTGCGTTTGGCCGGTGTCGGGGTCTTTGGCGAAAGCCTTGGCGTAGCGGCCGGCCTTGTCGGGGCCGACGGTGAAGGCGGTGTCCTTCATCCCCAGGGGTTGAAAGACCTGGCTATCGAGGTAGGCGCCGAGAGACTGCCCCGACACGCGCTCGACGATCAGGCCTGCGAGATCAAGGCCGAAACCGTAGTCCCAGGTGGATGCCGGTTGGTGCAGCAGCGGCAGGCCGGCGAGCTTGTCGACAAACTCCTTGCCGGTCATGGTGCTGCCGGCAGTGCTGGTAGACTAGGGATAGAGCTTGTGCAACGCCGTTGAGCCACGTCCGCAATAGATGAGGCCGGATGTATGCCGCAACTGGTGTTGTACCGTGAATTGGCGAA
>JANOYK010000208.1:0-2373 GCA_031428855.1 Burkholderiales bacterium
GATGGCGATGACTAAACCGGTGCTCGAACAGTTGATGCAGACGATGCAGGAGCGCACCCGCGCACGCGCCGCTGCGCCGCAGCGCCAGGTGGCGGGTTTGTATGCGATCACGCCGGAGCGCATACCCGCCGCGCCCGTCACGGGTGGCACGGGTGGCACGGGCATCAGGGGTATCACCCGCAGCGCTGCGGCTGACGGCGAAGACACCGCGCGCCTGCTGATCGCGGTGCGCGCTGCGGTCGAAGGCGGTGCGCGCGTAGTGCAGTACCGCAACAAACATGCAAGTGGCCCCAAGCGCCTCGAACACGCGATTGGTCTCTCAGCGGTATGCGCCAAATTTGGCGCCCTCTTCATCGTCAATGACGATGTCGAACTCGCGCTCGAAGTCGAAGCCGATGGCGTGCATCTGGGCAAGTCGGATGGCGACATCGCCAAGGCGCGCAAACGGCTCGGCCCCAAGCGCCTGCTCGGCGCGTCGTGCTACAACGATCTGGCGCTGGCACAAGCCGCGCAGGCCGCCGGGGCTGACCATATTGCCTTTGGCAGCATGTTTGCCTCCAGCACCAAGCCGGGCGCGGTGCGCGCGCCGCTGGCGCTGTTTGCCCAGGCGCAATCGCTCAAGTTGCCGGTGGTGGCGATTGGCGGCATCACCACTGCCAATGCAGGCGACGTGATCGCGGCAGGGGCCAGCGCCGTCGCGGTCATCTCTGATTTGTTCGACGCGCCCGACATCGGCGCGCGTGCCGCACAGTTTGCCGCGCTGTTCCCTCACTAATTCCCTCACTGATTTCAATCGGCCCGGATTTCAACCGGCCCGGTTTCAACTTTCAACCACACCCATGACCGCCACCAACGACTCCCTCTTCACCCGCGCCCAGGCCATCATCCCCGGCGGCGTCAACTCTCCCGTGCGCGCGTTCCGCTCGGTCGGCGGCACGCCGCGCTTCATCACCCGCGGCGACGGCCCGTATGTGTGGGACATTGAGGGCAAGCGCTACATCGACTACGTCGGCTCGTGGGGGCCGATGATCCTCGGCCACGCCCACCCGGCGGTGGTCAAAGCGGTGCAGGATGCCGCCGCCAACGGCCTCTCGTTTGGCATGCCGACCGAAGCCGAGATCACCATCGCCGAGGTGGTGACCAAACTGGTGCCGTCGATGGAGCGGATCCGCTTCGTCAGTTCCGGCACCGAGGCGGCGATGACGGCGATCCGTCTCGCACGCGGCGCGACCGGACGCTCAAAAATCATCAAGTTCGAGGGCTGCTACCACGGCCATGCCGACTCACTGCTGGTGAAAGCCGGTTCCGGTCTTTTGACATTCGGCAATCCCAGTTCCGCCGGGGTGCCGCCCGAGATCACACAACACACGCTGGTGCTCGACTTCAACCACCCGCAGCAACTGCACGATGCTTTCAAGCAATACGGTGACCAGATCGCCGGCGTGATTGTCGAGCCGATCGCCGGCAACATGAATCTGGTACCCGGCTCGCAGGAGTTTCTCAGCGCCATGAGCACGCTCTGTACCAAACACGGCGCACTGTGCATCTTTGATGAAGTGATGACCGGCTTTCGCGTCGCCCTGCACGGCGCGCAGTCGATTTACAACATCGTGCCGGACATCACGGTGCTGGGCAAAGTGATCGGCGGCGGCATGCCAGTGGCGGCCCTGGGCGGGCGGCGTGAAGTGATGGAGCATTTGTCGCCGCTGGGCGGCGTCTATCAGGCCGGCACCTTGTCGGGCAACCCGGTGTCGGTGGCGGCGGGTCTGGCCACCTTGGCCGAGATTCAAAAACCCGGCTTCTACGAAACACTCAGCGCGCGCACCGCCAGTTTCGCAGCCGGCATCAACACCGCTGCGGGCCGCACCGGCCAAGGGTTTTCAGCCGCCAGCGTGGGTGGCATGTTCGGCTTGTTTGCCTCACCCAAGCCGCCAGCCAACTACGCCGAAGTGATGCAAGCGGACAAAGAAAAATTCAACCACTTCTTCCACAAGATGCTCGACGCCGGTGTGCATCTGGCACCGTCGGCGTATGAAGCCGGTTTCGTTTCGGCCGCGCACACGCAAGCGGTGATTGATGAAACCATTGCGGCGGCAGAGGCGGCGCTGCGGGGTTTGTAGCAGGGTTGTAGCGCGGTTTGTAGGGCGGTTTGTGGCGCGGCATGTGGTGCGGCATGTGGTGCGGCACATGGCGTGGCATGTGGTGCGGCATGTGGTGCGGCACATGGCGCGGCATGTGGCACGCCTTGTAGGTGTAGCCCGGTCGCGACCTGGCATATAAGGGTGGCGTGTAGCGCGGGGCTTGTAACCCGGCTGGTAGCGAAACCTGAAAACCGTTGGTGCGAGCGGCTATCAAGCCGTTAACTTCCTGAAA
>JANOYK010000209.1:0-11197 GCA_031428855.1 Burkholderiales bacterium
GCCGACCGCGAGTTTGTCGGCTTGCAGCTTTGTTATGACATCCGCCGCAATCAGCGCACGCTGGAGTGGAAAAAGGAGATCGGTTTTTCGCATCACGCCGTCAAGAAGGGCGGCGACACGCTTGACGACCACGGTGCCTCGGCCGCGCTGTTGCAAAAGGGCGGCGTGTTTGATGCTGAAAAAGTGATTGACCGGTTCATGAAGGACTTGCCCGGTTTGCCGGCGCAGGTGGGCATATTTGTGATGCAAAAACTGGCGGAATACGCCAAGCTCAACCCGCCCCCGCGGCCGACCGCAGAGGAGATTGCCGCTGCCACGGCGGCGGCGATCGTGGCTGAGCAGATTGCCGCACAAATTGAAGCGGAAGCCGAAGCCGTGCAGGCCGAAGCGGCGGCTGCTGCGGCGGCGGCAGCACCGAAGCCGCAGCGAGTCGTGCGGGTAACGCCGCCTCCTGTGCCGCAGCAGCCAGTCAAGCCGGCAGCCGCGGTGCCAAGCATCGCCGACTTTACGCTCGACGATGTGCCGGCCAAGTCCTGACGTTGCGGCGTGACGGTGCGCCGGCCTGCATCGCGCAGCACCGGCGACTGCGGTTTCAGGCGCAGCGGCGTTACAGCGCCTCGGCCGCGTGATCGGCCAGCCGCGAGCGCTCGCCGCGTTGCAGCGTCACATGCCCGCTGTGGTTCCAGCCCTTGAAGCGGTCCACGACAAAGGTGAGGCCAGATGAACCCTCGGTGAGGTAAGGCGTATCGATCTGCGCGATGTTGCCCAGGCACACCACCTTGGTGCCCGGCCCGGCGCGGGTAATCAGGGTTTTCATCTGCTTCGGTGTCAGGTTCTGCGCTTCATCAATGATGAGGAACTTGTTGATGAAAGTGCGCCCGCGCATGAAGTTGAGGCTCTTGACCTTGATGCGCGAGCGGATCAGATCACGTGTGGCAGCGCGGCCCCAGTCACCGGCTTCGTCGTCGGTCTTGTTGAGCACGTCGAGATTGTCTTCGAGCGCGCCCATCCACGGCGTCATCTTTTCTTCTTCGGTGCCGGGTAAAAAGCCGATGTCCTCACCCACCGGCACAGTGACGCGCGTCATGATGATCTCGCTGTAGGTCTTTTCTTCCAGCGTCTGCATCAACCCGGCTGCGAGCGTGAGCAGGGTCTTGCCGGTGCCGGCCTGGCCCAACAGGGTGACGAAATCGATGTCCGGATTCATCAGCAGGTTGAGGGCGAAAGTTTGCTCGCGGTTGCGCGCGGTGATGCCCCACACCGCGTGCTTTTGGTGCGAGTAATCGCGCAACACCTGCAACACCGCCGTCTTGCCGCTGACTTCCTTGACTTGCGCAGCGAACGGCGTATCGGCATCTTCGAGATAGACAAATTCATTGAGCAGCCAGTCGCGCGCCAGCGGCCCGTGCACACGGTAAAAATTGTTGTGATCCTGCTTCCACGATTCCATGCCCTTGCCGTGCGTGTCCCAAAATTCGGGCGGCAGGGCCGATACACCGGTGTACAACAGATCGGTGTCTTCGAGCACCTTGTCGTTGAAATAGTCTTCCGCCCCCAAGCCTAACGCGCGCGCCTTGATGCGCATGTTGATGTCTTTGGACACCAGCGCGACGGTGCGCTTCGGATACTTCTCTTGCAGGCTCGCCACCACCGCGAGAATCTGGTTGTCGGCCTTGCCCGAGGGCAACGAGGCCGGCAGCACGTGGCTGATCGCCTCGGTTTGCAGGAACAGGCGGCCGGTAGCGTCCTTGTTGTTCTGGCGCTCGAGCGGGATGCCCTCTTCGATGGCCCCCTCGTTGCCGCTCACCAGTTCGTCTAGAAAGCGGCTGGCCTGGCGCGCGTTGCGCGCCACCTCGGTCATGCCTTTCTTGTGGTTGTCGAGTTCTTCCAGCGTCGCCATCGGAAGGAAGATGTCGTGCTCCTCAAACCGGAACAGGCTGGTCGGATCATGCATCAGCACATTGGTATCAAGAACAAAGAGCTTGGCGGCTGCCGGTTTCAAGCGGGTGACGGTGGCCGATTTGGGTGAAGAGACTTTCGCGGTTTTCTTCAAGGCGCTCATTTTCGTGACGTTGGCGTTCAACACGTTCTCCTTGGCGGGTGACACACTGGGCTGACGGGACTGCGGGGACTGCGGGGACTGCGGGGACTGACGGGGCTGCGGAATAGCGGGGTGAGTGTGGGGTTGCAGATGCGGCAAAGCAAAAGGCCGCTTGTCTTTCGACAAACGGCCTGGGTAGGACGGTCTGGGCGGGGTGGCCTGGCCCATGTGCGGAAACAGCGGGCGGCGCGCGGTGGGTGGACGGTTTCTCATGCAGGCTTGGAGGGCAACTCCGTGGATGACATACACCAAACGTGAGAATAGATTAGCACAAGATGTGGTGGACGGTGCAATGTTTTAAGCCAGATGCTGTGACCCCTGGCAAGCGAGCACACCGGAGCGGCCTGGCACCTCGCGCCATTCGATGTTGTGATGGGGCAGAGTGTTGAGGTCGAGTGCGGCGGCGATGTCGCGTGTAGCAACCAGATCGTCGCCACGCGCGCGCCAGCCCGCCAGCAAGCGCTCAAAGGTTGGCAGCAGCTTCATGCCTTCGAGCTCAGCGTGCAGGGTGTAGACGTGGCCGTGATCCGAGGCCGCGCTTTGGGAGCGCTTGAGCACATGCTCATGCAGATTGTCCGGCGTCAGACCATCGAGGCCGATCAACTCATCGAGCGTCGGCAGGGTGCTCGGGATTTGCGCGCAGCGGGTGACTTCACCGCGCACTACTGGCACGAACGGCTGTGTGCCGCGCGTGTCGCTGGCATAGTCGAAGCCAAGCCGCTGCGTCAGGCGGATTGCGTGCGGGTTCATCTGCCAGCCAGCGGCACCGTGGGTTTTCGCCGGTTCGCCAAAGATTTTCTCAAAGCGCTCGCACGCCAACTGCATCTGCCGTTCAGTCCATTCGTTGGAGGCGTGCACAGCATCGGTGCCCACGCCATCCTGCCAGGTGACGTGATCCCAAGTGTGGATGCCGACCTCAAAACCCGCGTCACGCACGCTGCGCAAGATGGGCGCGCATTGGACGCCGATATTTGGGCCGGGCAGCAGCGTGCCATAGAGCAGGGTTTTGATGCCGTAGTGTTCGACCACCGAGGTGCGCGACACCTTGGAGAAAAAACCGGGGCGCAGCACGCGCTTGATCGCACGGCCGGTGTGATCCGGCCCGAGGCTGAACAGAAACGTGGCTTGCGCGCCGTGACGCTTGAGCGAATCGACCAGACGCGGCACACCTTCCATCGTGCCGCGATACGTGTCTACATCGATCTTGAGGGCGATTTTCATGCGCTCGCCACGGCGGGCCGCTCGGTCCAGTGCGTCACCAGCCGCTCAATCCCGCTTAATCCATCAAGCGGCGCGCCTGATCCACATGGCCGCGATAGGCTTCAAAAATATTGACGAGTGCCGCATCCATCTTGACCTTGGGGGCCCAGTCGAGGTCTTTCATGGTGTTGGTGATTTTGGGCACACGGTTTTGCACGTCCTGATAACCCTTGCCGTAGTAGTCGCCCGAGGTGGTCTTGACCAGCTTGACCTTGTTGGCGTTGTCGCGGTATTCAGGGATCGAGCGGGCCAGCTCTAGCATCATGGTGGCGAGGTGTTTGACCGAAAAATTGTTTTTCGGATTGCCGATGTTGTAAATCTGGCTGTCGGCCACGCCGCCTTTGTTGTCGATGATTTTCATCAGCGCGCTGATGCCGTCATCGACATAGGTGAAGGCGCGTTTTTGCGCGCCGCCGTCAACCAGCTTGATGTTTTCGCCGCGCACGATGTGGCCGAGGAACTGGGTGATGACGCGCGAGCTGCCTTCTTTGGGCGTGTAGATCGAATCCAGGCCTGGGCCGATCCAGTTGAACGGGCGGAACAGGGTGTACTTGAGGCCTTCCTGCATGCCGTAGGCGTGGATCACGCGGTCCATCAACTGCTTGGCGCAGGAATAAATCCAGCGCGGCTTGTTGATCGGGCCGAGCACCAGATTGGATTTTACCGGGTCGAACTCGGCGTCTTCACTCATGCCGTAGACCTCGGAGGTGGACGGGAAGATGACGCGCTTGCCGTAGCGCACGCAGTCGCGCACGATCGGCAGGTTGGCTTCGAAGTCGAGTTCGAACACGCGCAGCGGTTCTTTGACATAGGTGGCGGGCGTGGCGATGGCCACCAGCGGCAGCACGATGTCGCATTTCTTGACGTGATACTCGATCCACTCGCGGTTGATGGTGATGTCGCCTTCGAAGAAGTGAAAGCGCTTTTCCTGCAACAGGCCGGTGATGCGGTCGGACGCCATGTCCATGCCGTACACCTCCCAATCGGTGGTGGCGATGATGCGATTGGACAAGTGATGGCCGATGAAGCCGTTGACGCCGAGGATCAGGACTTTTTTCATGGTTGTTTTGCGACGTGCTGCGCCCGCGAAAGAATGAGGCGCGATTTTACGCGACTTGAATTGTGCTTTTGCCGAAGATGCGGGCGAAGTTAAGCGGTGTGACGGCCTCGCCGTTGGCATCCATTGCGTGGATTTGCAGCGCGTGGCCATCGGTGCAATGCAAAAGCAGCTCGCCTGCCTGGCTGAAGAGCGTTGGTGGGAGCGGGTTTGAGCAGGGTGTCGTGCCAAGACCCTTGTCTACCAAGGGTTTGCGGCTGGTGCGCCAGATCACAATGCGTTTTGTTTGCGTGCTTTCACCCGCTGTGGCGGCATCGGCGAACGCGCCGGGATAGGGTTGCGTCAGGGCGCGCACGAAGTTGTGGATGCGCTGCGCGCTCCACGAAAAATCGATGCGGCCATCTTCCGGTTTGCGGCCTTTGAAGTAGGTGCCTTGTGTCAAGTCTTGCGGCGTGTGTGGCGCGGTGCTGGCGATGAGTGCGGGCAGCACGCGCTCCAGTGCGCGCCCGGCTGCGCCGGTGACCGCCGTGAAGACGTCTTGCGCGGTGTCGTCCGGGCCAATCGGTACCGCCTCCTGCGCGACGATGGCGCCGTTGTCGGGCTTCTCGGTCATGGCGTGCAGGGTGGCACCGGTCTCAAGCTCGCCGTGGATGATGGCCCAGTTGACGGGTACCCGGCCACGGTATTTGGGCAGCAGCGAGCCGTGCATGTTGTAGCTGCCGCGCTTTGCAATGCCGAGCAGCGGCGCTTTGAGCATGTTGCGGTAGTAGAACGAGAACAGAAAATCGGGCTGCGCGGCTTGTACCTGGGCGATCACGTCCGCCGTGTTGGGATCGTCCGGGGTGATGACGGCGATGCCGTGCTGGCGCGCCAGCGCGGCCACGCTGTCAAACCAGATCGTCTCGTTCGGATTGTCCTGGTGCGTTACCACCAGCCGCACGTCCACACCGTGGCGCAGCAGCGTGGCGAGGCATTGCACGCCGACGTTGTGATACGCAAACACCACTGCGCGCGTCATGTTGTGCGCTCAGGTTTTTTGCTCAACCGGTTTGTGTTCAACCGGCTTGTGTTCAAGAATGGCCTGCACCAGATAGCGTGGCCGGGTTCGCACCTGCTGGTAAATCCGCCCAATGTATTCACCCAAGAGGCCGATGCCGAACAGGGTGACGCCGATCAGGAAGAAGGCGATACCGAACAGGGTGAACAACCCTTCGGACTCCGGCCCCACCACCAGGCGGCGCACGCCGAGGTAGAGCGTGAACAGCAGTGAGCCGGCCGAGATCAGAATGCCGGCGAACGAAAACCATTGCAGCGGCACCACCGAGAAGCCGGTCATCAAATCAAAGTTGAGGCGGATCAGCGAGTAGAGTGAATATTTGGATTGGCCGGCGGTGCGTTCCTCGTGCGCGACTGCGATCTCGACCGGCTTTTGCGCGAAGGTGTAGGCCAGCGCCGGAATGAAGGTGTTGACTTCGTTGCATGAATTGATGGCGCTGACGATGGCGCGCGAGTAGGCGCGCAGCATGCAGCCCTGGTCGGTCATCTGGATGCGGGTGATGCGCTCGCGCAGCGAGTTCATGGCACCCGAGGCGATACGGCGGAAGGCGCTGTCCTGGCGCAAGCGGCGGATGGTGCCGACGTAGTCGAAGCCTTCGCGCATTTTCGCCACCAGCTTGCCAATTTCTTCGGGCGGGTTTTGCAGATCGGCATCGAGCGTAATCACAATTTCGCCACGGGTTTGCTCGAACCCGGCCATGATCGCCATGTGCTGGCCGAAGTTGCCGTTGAACAGCACCACACGGGTGACATCGGGACGCGCCGTGAACTGTTCGCGCAGGATGGCAGCGGAGCGGTCGCGCGAGCCGTCGTTGACGAAAATGATTTCGTAAGTGTCGCCCAGGGCATCGAGCGCGGGGTAGAGCCGCGCGAACAGCGCCGCCAATCCGTCTTCCTCGTTGTAGACCGGAATGACGACTGAAATCGCGGGTGGTGCAGGGGTCATGATTATTTGTTTATTTGTCTAGAGTGCTGCGCCAGCGGTGCGGCATTTTCTCATGGGTCATCAGCTTCTTGACCAGCAGCGGAATCAAACCGAGCAGGGCAAGCGAGGCCAGCAGCACCGGTGACAGCAGGCCAGTGAGCGATGTAACTTGTGCCAATTGGGTGCCGGCGTTGACGATCAAAATCGTCTCCAGCAGCATGCCGGTCTGGCTGGCCCAGTAAAACGTCAAGGTGCGCATCGGCGTCAAGCCCATCACCAGGTTGATGATGAAGTAGGGCACTACCGGGATCAGGCCGAGTGACACCAGGTAGAACGCGCCATCGCGCTCGACACCGCGGTTGAATGCGGCCAGTTGTGCGCCGAAGCGGCGCTGTACCCAGTCGCGCCACAAAAAGCGTGACAGCGTGAACGCCAGCGTGGCACCGAGTGCCGAGGCAAACGACACCAGCAGCGTGCCCCACAGCAGGCCGAATAGGGCGCCGGCGCACAGGGTGAGCAGGGCGGTGCCGGGGAACGACAGTGCGGTGACGCTGATATAGAGCAGCGCGAACAGGCCCGCTGTGCGCCACGGGTGCGCATCGAAATAGGCGTTGATGGCGGCCTGATGCGTTTTAAAAAACGCCAGATTGAAAAAGCGCCCGAGGTCGAACAAAAAATATGCGGCGAGCAACGTGGTGGCGATGGCGGCGAACACCACCAACCGCTGTATCCGCCGCGCCTCGACGGCCTGCGGCGTGCCGTCCGGCGGCATGCTGTCCGGGGGCGGCGTGGCGCGCACCGGACGCAGGATCAGAAGTAGGACTGCAACGAGCCGCGCCGGCGGATGTCGAGCGTGGCGCAGTGAAAGCCGCCGCCAAACATTTTGTAATTCATGAACGGCAGCGGAATCGGTTCGAAGCCCCAGCCCTTGAGCGCGGCGATCATCGACACTTGCGACGCTTCACAGATGACGCGCTTCTCGTCGAGCTTGAGCATGTTCAGGCTGATCCACTTGCTCACCAGCGACAAGTAAAAACGCCAGCTTGACGAGATCGGATCGGGCTGCGGTGCCACCAGAATCTGCCAGTCCTTGAGCACCTTGGGCAGGCGCGTCACATCGACAAATTCCGGATTGATGAGCACCTTGCCCGGGCCCAGCGGCACGAAGGTGGTGTCGATGTGCATCGGCTGGGTGCAGCGGGTTTCGATTTCGTGCAAGGTGTATTCGCTGCCGAGGTGGCGGCGCAGCCACTCGACGCCGCGCGCGTTGGTGACATTGCTGCGGGTGTAAAACAGGTCACGCCCGCAGCGGGTGAAGTCGGCGGCGTCAAACAGCGGCTCGGCTTCGGTCAGCATGTAGCGCATCGGCTCGCCCGCTTTGGGCGGGGTGTAGTTGTAGTCGTAGGCCTTGTCGTCGAGCATCGGCTTGGGGGCGGAAGTCCAGCGCGCGCCGGCATCGAAATATTCGTTGAGCAGGGTGCGGTAGGCGTAGACCTCGAAAAAGCGCGAGCGCCACGCCATCGGCGTCTCGATCATTTCGTCGCCGACAATCAGAATGCCGTCGCGCGGGCTGGCGGTGCAGAAGCCTTTCGATTTCCAGAACGGCGTTTTGGCGTTGATATTGAAATCGACCGGATCGGGGCGGCGCACCTTGATGCCTTCACGTTCGAGCAGACGCGCGAGGCCTTCGAGTTCACGCTTGGCCGGGTCGGCGATCACACCGGGGTAGCGCATGCCCGCGAGAGGGCGGTAGAGCTTGACCGCTGAGGCCGGCAGGTTGCCGGTAAAGGTGAGGTGGTTGACCGGGATCGTGGCGTGCTCGAGGCTGCCGACAATCACTTCTTCGAGTGGGTCCCACTCGTTGTGGGAATTGACCGGGCAGGCGGCGGCTGCGGAAGATGAATCAAGCTTGAGGGTTTCAGGTGCATTCATGGCGGGCAGGCGTGACCGGGTGCGCCGTGTGGGCGCACCGTGGAGTGGGGTGTTCGGGGAAGGGCGGAATTATACAGAGGGGGCCGTGGTGAATGCGGGGCTGCGCAGGGCCTGAATCGACTCTGTAACCGCCTCGCACACGCGCTCCACATCAGCCTGCGTCATGGCCGGGAACAGCGGCAAGGTGACGATGGAGGCACCGATGCGCTCAGTCTGCGGGAACATGCCGGGGCCGAAGCCGCGCTTGCGGTAGAGCGTGAACAGGTGAATCGGCGGGTAGTGCACGCCGACACCGATGCCGCGCTCCTTCATCTGCGCCATGAAACCGGCGCGTACCACATCGCGTGGCAGCACCACTTGAAACATGTGGCAGTTCGAGTTTTCCAGATCGAGCACTGGCAATTCGCAACCGGACTCCAGATCAAAACAGTTGAAATAGTGGCGTGTCAGGTTGCGGCGGCGCTCGGTGAATTCATTGAGGTGCTTCAATTGCCCCAGGCCAATCCGTGCGGCGATGTCGGTCATGTTGAATTTGCCGCCGAGCACATCGACATCCATGCCATCCATGCCGGTGCGCGACACGCCTTGCAGGCGGTAGCGCTCGCACAGGGCCACGTCAATGTCTGCGGGCAGCACCAGCGCGCCGCCTTCCGAGGTGGTGATGTTTTTGTTGGCGTGAAAACTGAACGAGACGAAATCGCCAAAGCTGCCGATGGCGCGGCCACGCCACGATGCGCCGAACGCCTGCGCCGCGTCTTCGATTACGCGCAGTTTGTGTTTGTTGGCAATCGCGTAGAGGCGATCACGGTCCACCGGCAAGCCCGACAAATCAACCGGGATGAGGGCGCGCGTGCGCGGCGTGATGGCCGCTTCGATCAGATTGAGGTCAATGTTGCGGGTGGCGGCATCGGCATCGACAAATACTGGTGTCGCACCGACTTCCAAAATTACATTGGCGGTGGCGACCCACGACAACGGCGTGGTGATGACTTCATCGCCCGGCCCGACACCGGCCAGACGCAGTGCAATTTCCATGGTGCAGGTGCCGCTGTTGAAGGCGCGCACGGTACGGCCACCGCAGTGGGCTGACAACGCCGCTTCAAAGGCCTGCGTTTGCGGCCCCGTCGTGATCCAGCCCGAACGCAGCACGGCGGCGACGCCGGCGATGGTTTCTTCATCGATCGAGGGGCGCACGAAGGGGAGGAAGGGCAAGTGGCTTGAATCGGTCATGTCGGTCTCAGTCAGGGTCTGCGCAATCAGGGTTTGAGGCCAATGAGGGCTTGGGAACAATCAGGGTTTGCGAACAATGACGCGGCGCGTATCGCGCGCAATGATGACGTAAGGTACTTTGTGCCGGTCAAAGTAGGCCAGTGTGCCCGGATGCATGATCGCCATCGCGAATTTGTCGGCGGCCCAGCGTTGTTCAAATTCGCCATAGGTGCGCATGAAGCTGCCCGGCTCCTGGTCGATGCCGAATGACAACTCGCCGGTGTATTCGACCAGCGTCACATTGCGGCCGGCGTAAAACGGCAGGGTCTGGTCGTAAATGCTGATGCTGTAGAACGGCGCATCCGGGCGCAACTGCGGTTTGATGCGCTCGATCAGGTGATAGGTCGAACTGGCCGGTGACAGATGGTCGTGACCGGTCAACACCAGTTGCGCGCACACCAGACCGCCGAACCCGAGCGTGATGACGGCGGCGAGTGTGTGCGATTTGAGTGCCAGCACCAATGCCGCCGCTGCGCCAAGTGTGGCCACTGCCGCAGCGGCAATCAGCCACGGCACATAGGCCTGGTAGAGCGCCAACGGCACTTCGACATCGGCCAGGCGCGTGGCCTGCGGCGCGAGCCAGAGCGCGATGACGCCGAGCAGCAGCGCCGGCACGATGTGCCAGGCCAGCAGACGCGGACGGATGCGCGTCAGATACTCGCCCATCAGCAACGCCGCTGCCGGAAAAACCGGCAGGATGTAAGACGGCAGCTTGGAACTTGATGCCGAGAAAAACACGAACACGAACAAAATCCAGGTCAGCAAAAAGCGTTTGGGCTGAAACCCTGCCACCGCCTCACGCCGGAATGCGCGCACGCAGGCATCGAACATCAGGAAGGTCCACGGCAGCATGCCGAGCAGCAGGATCGGCACGAAATACCACGGTGGCCCCACGCGGCTGTGGGCCTTGGTCAAGAACCGGTCAACATGTTCGTGAATGAAAAAGAACTGAAAAAATTCCGGATTGCGCAGACTGACGACGACGAACCAGGGCGTCGCGACAGCGAAAAAAATCAACAGCCCGGTGCCAAGGTGCAGGCGTTTCCACAACGCCCAATCGCGTGACCAGAGCGTGTAGACGATCAGCGAGGCGGCCGGCAGGGCCGCGCCGATCAATCCTTTTGACAGCACAGCAAGCGCCAGTGCCACCCACGCCAGCCACATCCAGTTGCGCCGGGTGCGCGCGGCGGTGTCTTCGCGCTGCGCCAGCATCAGCGTGAACAGGCCGAGGCAGAGAAAAAACGTCACGCCCATGTCGAGCGTGTTGATATGCGCGATCAGCACATAGAGCAGGCTGCTGGCGCTGATGGCGGCGGCGAACAGCCCGGCACGCAGACCCCAAAAACGCGCGCCCACGAATCCTGCGAGCAGCACGCCCAAAAATCCGGTGAGGGCAGGCCAGAGCCGCGCGGTCCAGTGGTGGATGCCGAAGACCTCATAGGCGGCGGCGGTGGCCCAATATTGCAGGGCAGGCTTCTCAAAATATTTCAAGCCGTTCTGGCGCGGCGTGACCCAGTCGCCGGTCGCCACCATCTCGCGTGGCACCTCGGCATAGCGCCCTTCGTCGGGGCGGATCAATTTGCGCACTTCAAGGTTG
>JANOYK010000210.1:0-2547 GCA_031428855.1 Burkholderiales bacterium
TCTGGGCCTGTGCAAGCAACGGAACACCCGCCAAGGCGATCAGCCACATCATCCCCACGCATTTGAAACTGGTCATGTCATCCTCCGGAAATCCTTGTCTACCAACGATCTTCACGGAGTGGCCATGAAGAACGGCTTGCACCAACGGTTTTGGCCCGCCGCCCTACTCTTCCAGCCGCAACCGGTTCGGCAGGCGCTTTTCAATCGCGTATTTCAGCAACGCTGCGCAGCGGTACATGCCGTGCGCAAATTTGCCGTAGGGCATGGTGAGGAACAGCGCCATCACTACGCCGAGGTGAATCGCGAGCAGCGCGGTCATCGCCGCGGTGTCGCGCCAAAACAGCAGCGCGAGGCCGGTAAGGCTGGTGAAAAACAGCAGCCAGATCAGTCCGTGATCCATCGCCTTTTGTGTGCGGTCGCCGTGATCGGGGTGGCGGCGGAGGTTGAGCCAGAACAATCCCAAGGGGCCGATCAACAGGCCAATGCCGCCTGCGGTGCCGAGCAGCACCGGCAGGCTGTCCATCGCATACGGCGCCTTGAGGCCGAGTGCGTAGTGATAGACGGTGGCGATGCTGGTCGAGGCGAAGCACAGCATGAAGCCGTAGAAGGTGAGGTGGTGAAAGCGCCGCCGCAGTTGGGTGAAGCGGTCGTCTTGTTCGTTGCAGCCTTCGCCGTGGCCGCCGTCGAGATACTTGAGGCTGAGCGCGTTTTGGGCGGCTTCGAGTGCTGCGCCCTGCGGCATCACAAAACCCGCTGCCGCATCGCGCGCGGGCGAGTGATTGCGCCAGAAGCGCAGCACACCGATGGCCAGCGCAAACATGCTCCAGCCGAACACGGTGCCGAACAGCGTGACGAGCAAGCCATGCGGAAACACCGCGTAAAAATTGCCGCCGTTGGCGGCGCGCACCAGGCCGCCGTCCTGCATCAGCGCCAGCAATAAAAACAGCGCGAGGCCGCCTGCGAGCGATAAAGCAACGTAGGCGCCAGCGCGCTGATACAACGCGCCGAACGCACGCGGCCAGGCGTATTCGGTGTAGGTATGCACCCGCACTTCGGCCAGCGCGCGCGGCAAATTGACGGCGAACTGATGCGGCGGCGCGTATTGGCAGGCGTGCAGGCACGAGCCGCAGTTGTGGCACAGGTTGGCGAGGTAATGCACATCGGCTGCGCCGAATTCGAGCCGCCGCGTCATCGCCGGGAACACTGCGCAAAATGTCTCGCAGTAGCGGCAGGCGTTGCAGATGGAAAACTCGCGTGCAGCTTCGTCTTCTGCGGCTTTGACGAGTTGGGCGAGAGAGAGATGCACCGGCATCTGAGGCGCTGGCTGCTGCAGTGACTGCTGCGGCGGCGTGTGCGGTTGCTGCGATTGCTGCGTTGCTGACGTACTGACGGCGCTCATGCGGCCTCCCGCTGCGCCATCGCGCTCTCACACGCGGCAGCGGCGGCGCGCCCGGCGATGCGTCCGCTCGACGTGCCGATCGTCATGCCGATACCGGCCAGATAGCCTTTGCCGAGAATGTTGCCGGCCATCAGTTCGCCAGCGGCGAACAGGTTGGGGCTAGGTTGGCCCTTGTAGTGCACACGCATGCGGGTATCGACTTTGACGCCGAGGTAGGTGAAGGTGATGCCGGGGCGCAGCGCGTAGCCGTAGTAGGGCGGCGTGTCGAGCGGGCGCGCCCAGTGGGTTTTGGCGGGGGTCAGACCCTCGGTGTGGCAATCGTCGAGCACGGCGTGATCGAACGTGCCTTCTCTGCAAGCGGCGTTGTACTCATGCACAGTGGCTTCAAACGTGGCGGGGTCCACCCCGAGCTTGGTGGCCAGCTCGGCCAGCGTGTTTGCCTTGTCGCCGGGAAACACTGGCGGCATGAAGCGCCCCACTGCTTTGGCGTCGATGACTGAATAGGCGATCTGCCCTGGCTGCAATGCGGTGAGGCGGCCCCAGATGGCGTAGCGTTTGGGCCAGAAGTCTTCGCCCTCGTCGTAAAAACGTTTGGCGTATTTGTTGACCACGAGGCCGAGCGAGACGCAATCAAGCCGCGTGACAATGCCGCCGTCGTATTTGGGCGCGCGCGCGTCGATGGCGACGCAATGGCATTGGGTGGCGTCGCCCACTTGATCAGCACCGCCATCGAGCAGCGAGCGCAGCACCACGCCTTGGTTGAAGCGGGTGCCGCGAATCAAGAAATTATCGGCGGGCCATTCGCCATCGGCGTTTTGGCCCCAGGCTTGACGCAGCCATGCCAGGTTGGATTCAAACCCGCCGCTGGCGGCGACGCAGGCGTGGGCTTCGATGCGCTCGGTGGTTGGCTTACCGGCTGACTTACCGGCGGACTTACCGGCGGACTTACCGGCGTCCTCACCATCAACAGTGGACTGCACATGCACTGCCTGAAACACGCCATCGCGCACTTCAATGCTGGTCACGCTGGTGTTGTAGCGAATCTCGATGCCCAGATTGCCGGCGCTGCGATAGTAGGCATTGAGCAGCGCCTTGCCACCGCCCATGAAAAACGCATTGGTGCGCGACAGATGCAGCGTGCCCGACAG
>JANOYK010000211.1:0-3866 GCA_031428855.1 Burkholderiales bacterium
GCCGAATTCTATGGCCTGTGGACCTTTGCCACGCGCCTGGCCAGCATCATCGGCCCGCTCACCTACGGCGCGATTACCTGGGCCACCGGCGGCAATCAGCGCATCGCGATTTTGTCGACCACGGTGTTGTTTGTATTTGGGTTGATTGCGCTGCTGCCGATCAATATGGCGCGCGGGCGCGCGGCGGCATCGGGCTGAGAGCCTTGGTGATGGCGGCTTTCGGGCATATCGCCTTTACAATCGTTGGTGTGAGCGGCTCTTGGGCCGATCGCATTGTGAATACATGAATAAAACAAGGACACTCTCGCATGATTGACCTGCGTTCCGACACCGTCACCCGCCCCTCTGACGCGATGCGCGCCGTGATGGCCGCCGCGCCAGTAGGCGACATGCAATATGGCGACGACCCATCGCTCAACGCGCTCGAAGCGCGCGTAGCCGAAGTGCTTGGCAAGGAAGCCTCGCTGTGGCTGCCCTCGGGCACGATGGCCAATCAGGTGGCGCTGCGGGTGCTCACGCGGCCGGGCGACGATGTGCTGGTCGGCACCGAGGCGCATTCGGTGTGGCACGAGGCGGGTGGCTCGGCGGCGAATGCGGGGGTGCAGTTCACCGAGATCGGCGCAGACGGTGTGTTTACTGCCGACGATGTGCGCCGCCATGCCAAGCCGCGCAATTCACCGGCGCTGCCGCTGGCCTCTACCACGCTGGTACAAGTCGAGAACACGCAAAACCGCCACGGCGGCATCGTGTGGGATCAGACCGAGGTCGTGCGCATCTGCGCGGCGGCGCGCGAGATCGGTCTGGCCACCTATCTCGACGGCGCACGTCTCTGGAACGCGTCGGTGCAGTCGGGCCTCGCGCCGGCGCAACTGGCGGCACCGTTTGATTTGCTGATGGTGGCGTTCTCCAAGGGGCTGGGCGCGCCGGCTGGCTCGATGCTGGCCGGGCCGCGCGCGTTGATTGACAGTGCGATCCGCTACCGCCGTATGTTCGGCGGCGCGATGCGGCAGGTCGGCATGTTTGCTGCCGCGTGTGACTACGGCCTCACGCACAACTTTGCGCGGCTGGCCGAAGACCATGCCAACGCGCAGATGATGGCCGGGCGGCTGGCTGCTTGTCCCGGTGTCAAGATGCGGCTCGACCGCCTGCACACCAACATCGTGGTGTGGGAACTCGATGGCGCACACGTCACCGCTGCCGATCTGGTCACACGCGCGCGTGCGCAGGGTGTGCTGATTAACGCACTCGGGCCTTCCAAGCTGCGGCTGGTGACACATCTTGATGCAAACCACGCCGACTGCCTGCGCGCCGCGCAGGTGCTGGTGCGGCTGATGGCGGGGTAGGGTTGCCGGCCCCTTTACACCGGACAGGAGAGACCAAGATCATGCGCGACAACCCGGTCAAGCATGCCGTTGCCGGCGGTGGCAAGGCATTTGGTGCGATGGTGTTCGAGTTTTTCTCGTCCGGCCTGCCGCAAATTTGCAAAAACGCCGGCGCAGAGTTCGTGCTCTACGACATGGAGCACAGCGGCCTGGAGTTTGAAACGCTAAAGACGCAGTTCGCGCTGTGCCGCGGCCTGGACATCGTGCCGATGGTGCGCGTGCCGCGCGGCGAGTACCACTTCATCGCGCGTGCGCTCGACACCGGCGCGATGGGCATCATGGTGCCGATGGTGGGCAGTGCCGCAGAGGCCGCGCATATCGTGTCGTGTACGCGCTACCCGCCGCTGGGCCGGCGCGGCGCGGCGTTTGGTTTTGCGCACGACGACTATCAAGGCGGCGATGTCGCCGCCAAAATCGCTGCGCTGCATGCGCGCACCATGGTGATCGCGCAGATCGAAACGGTCGAAGGCTTGAACGCAGTCGAGGCGATTGCTGCCGTGCCGGGCGTCGATGTGCTCTGGGTCGGGCATTTTGATCTGACCAACTTCATGGGGATACCGGGGCAGTTTCAGCATCCGGATTACCTCGCGGCGATTCGGCGCATTGAAGCTGCTTGCAAGTTGCACGGCAAGACGGCGGCGTTCTTGGCCACAGACGATGCCTGGGCACGCGAGTATCTTGGTTACGGTTACCGGCTGCTGGCCTACGGCATCGACCAGCTCATGCTGCAAAACGCGTTGCAGGCCGGTATCGCTGGCATGCGGGCGTTCAAGTAGTGCGGTGATGCCGCGTCAAGCTGGCATGCACACGCACGCGTACACAATCAGAGCGGAATCGCCAACAGAGTATCGAACACCGAGCTGTCGCACACCACCACGCGGCGCGCAAAAGGTGACGGCATTGTAGACAGTACTCTGATGCCCGATGCATATGGCTCGACGGCCGCGAAGCAACGCATCAAGGCACCAACGCCTTGCTCTATCAACGAATCAACACCACCGCCATCAAACCGATGCCCAGCAGCGTGAAGCCCGCCTTCTCGAGTGTTGACAAGCGCTCACGAAACAGTTTGCGCGACACCACGTAGGTGAACAGCAACTCGATCATGCCGAGCGCGCGCACGTGCGCAGCCGGCTCAATCGCCATCGCGGTGAGCCAGCCTGCCGATGCCGCCGCGCCCATCAAGCCAGCCAGCAACGAGGGCCGCCATAGTTGAAACGTTTTCACTACCACTGCCGCATCGCGCGCCAGCAGCCAGCCGCCCAGCAAGAAGGTTTGCAACACTTGCGCCAGCATCAGCGCCACCGCTGCGGCCATCACAAATGAAGTGTCCGGCAGCGCCAGCGCCGCACCGCGAAAGCCGACGGCGGAGGCGGCAAAACAGGCGCCGGAGGCGAGACCGAGCAAGGCCTGGCGCGTAGTCCAGCCGGTGAGCAGTGCGCGCAACGGGCGCTCGCGGTCTGGCGGGGAGAGCAGCAGCACACCGAGCGTGCCGATCACTACCGCAATCGCCGCGCCATTGGTGAGCACATCGCCCAGCAACACAAAGCCAAACAACGCCGACTGAATCACATCGCTTTTGGAATACGCCACACCAAGCGCGAAATTGCGCTCGCTCATCACGCGCAGCAGCAGCGCCGTGGCGGTGATTTGTGACACTGCGCCGAGGCAGAGCCAGACGAAAAATACCGGATGCAGCGCGGGCCAGTCAAACCCGCCCGCAAACTTCACCGCCAGCAGCCACAGCAGCGCGAACGGCAGGCCGTAGAGAAAACGTACCAGCGTGGCACCGAGCGCGCCGAGTGAGGCGATCAGCGATTTTTGGGTGGCGTTGCGCACGGTCTGGGCGAACGCGGCCCAGATCGTGATGGGAATCCAGAGCCAGTCGGGATAAGCCATGCAGGGTGAAGGGAGGGGGCGTGGCGTGCGAATCGCGCAACACAGGGAGGGGCCGCAGTCTAACCGGCGCGCGCAAAAGTGGCAGACTGCGGCCATGACTATCGTGCGTGCGAAAAAAACGGCCGTTTCCAAGGCTCCTAAAAAGGCACCCAAGACCGTTCCCAAGGTGGCCCGTAACATGGCTCTGAAGACGGCTTCAAAGACGGCTTCAAAGACGGCTCCAAAGACCGCCCCAAAGACGACCGCCCCAAAGACGACCGCCCCAAAGACCACCCCCGCCAAGCGTACAGTGGCGGCAGCACTCAAACAGTGGCACGTCTACCTGGTGCGCTGCGCCGATGACACGCTCTACACCGGCGTCGCAACTGATGTGCGCCGGCGTCTGGCCGAGCACAACGGTGAAAGCCGGGCGGGCGCACGCTACACGCGGACGCGCCGGCCAGTCACGCTGGTGTATCAGGAGCTCGCGGCAGACCGGTCAGAGGCCGGCAAGCGCGAATATGCGATCAAGCAACTGCCGCGCAGCGCCAAGCTGGCGTTGCTGCGCCGTTCAAAGCGCGCGGCTAAACGCTAAGACGTGACGCT
>JANOYK010000212.1:0-4922 GCA_031428855.1 Burkholderiales bacterium
CTGAGCGTGATCCCGCCCGAGGCGGAGACCATCGGCCTGCTGCGCATTCTCGAACTGGTGCGTGTGACGCGCGCGCGTGTGCATCTGTCGCGCCTGTCGACCACGCGCGCGATTGCCCTGATGCGCGCCGCCAAACAAGACGGCCTGCCGGTGACCTGTGATGTCGCGGTGCATCACGCGCACATGACGGAAATGGATATTGGCTTTTTCGACGCGCGCTGCCGCGTGGTGCCGCCGTTCCGCGCCCAGGCCGACCGCGCCGCGATCCGCGCCGGCCTCAAGGACGGCACCATCGACGCGCTCTGTTCCGACCATGCGCCGGTCGATGATGACTCCAAGCAACTGCCGTTCGGCGAAGCCGAGCCGGGTGTGACCAGCGTCGAGCTGCTGCTGCCGTTGACGCTCAAATGGGCGCGCGAAGAAGGCGTCGATCTGATGCAGGCGCTGGGCTTGATTACGTCGCGCGCGGCCGCCGTGCTGGGCCTGTCGGGCGGCCGCATCGCCGTGGGCGGCAATGCCGACCTGGTGTTGTTTGCGCCGGACCAATACTGGCGTATCGAGCCGGCCGCGCTGGCCAGCCAAGGCAAGAACACGCCTTTCATCGGCTACGAATTGCAGGGCCGGGTGCGCCACACCCTGGTGGCCGGCGCCACGGTCCACCCGGTCTGACCCGCGCGTGACACGCGCCACCTCGCGGTTGACGCGCGCGGCACGCTTGGCGCGCGCGGGCGCGCATCTGGCGCAGGGGCTGGCCACGCTGGCGTGGGTGTTTCCGCGCGCCACGCGCGCACGGCGCGAACGTCTGATGCGCGCGTGGGATGGCAAGCTGCTGCGCATTTTCGGTGTGCGCGTCACGCTCGACGCGCCGCCCGGCTTTGATCTGGCGCACCCCAAACGTCTCTACATCGGCAACCACATTTCGTGGCTCGACATTTTTGCCTTGCAGGCGATCACGGCTGCGCGCTTTGTCGCCAAATCCGAACTCGCATCAGGCCCGGTGTTCGGCCGGCTGGTGCGCCAATCCGGCACCGTGTTCATCGAACGCGCGCGCCGGTCTGACACGCGCCGCATCAACCTCACCTTGCGCGAGCACTTGGCCCAGGGCGAGATCATCGCGGTGTTTCCGGAAGGCGCAACCAGCGACGGGCGCGAGGTCAAAAAATTCCACGCCAATCTGCTGCAGGCCGCGCTTGATGCAGAAGCGCAAATCGTGCCGTTCTGCCTGCGCTACACCGATACACAGGGCAACTACACCGACGCCACCGTCTATGTAGGCGAGATGACGCTGTGGCAATCGCTCCAACGGATACTGCGCGAACCCACCGTGCGCTGCGAGCTGACCCTGTTTTTGCCGCTTGAGACCCAAGGGCGGGACCGGCGTCAACTAGCCCATGCCGCTGAAACCCTTGTGCGCCAACGGTTGCACGGCCATACCCGCCAGGATCGTTGACTGGCAAGGCTCTCCGGCCGGTGCTTGTTCGGGATTTCCCGCTAGCGTACAGAGCGCAGAGAGTCGAGTGTCGAGTGTCGAGTGTTCGGGTACCGGTGAGACTCCGCCAGTGTCGAGTGTTGACAAGTGACGAGCGTCAAGGCGCTCAGGCAGCGCCGTAGCCGGCTTCGCCCGCCAGACAATCAACCTGCACCACCTTGCGGTCTTCCAGCCGCAGCGCGGTCAGCTCGCGCCCCCAGACGCAGCCGGTATCAATACCGGCCAGGTGATCGTGCAAAGTCAGGCCGCGCGCGGCCCAGTGACCGTACACCATGTTGACGTGCGCGGTACGCCGCGCCGGCACTTCGTACCAGGCCACATGCCCGGCGGGCGCGATCTCGGTTTTGGTCGTGAAATCCATCACGCCGCCGGGCGTGCAAAAGCGCAGCCGTGTCAGCGTGTTGATGATGATGCGTTGTCTGTCATGGCCGCTGAGGCTGTCGTGCCAGACCGCCGGCAAATTGCCGCGCATCTGGGCGAAAAATCCGGTGTCGTGACGCACCGCATGTTCGGCTTCGCGCGCCAATGCCAGCGTCTGCGCCACATCCCAGGCCGGCAGCACGCCGGCATGCACCATCAGCCAGGGGTGACCGCCGATGACCTCGTAGTGCGCCAGTTTTTGTTGCGCCACCCAGTCGAGCAGCACGGCGGCGTCGGGCGCATCAAGCACTTCACTGAAGGTGTCGCCGCGATGCGGTTTGCCGTGGCCTGCGGCGCTGGCCAGCATGAACAGATCGTGATTGCCCAGCACTGAGACGGCGGCATCGCCGAACGAGGCGATCAGGCGCAGCGTATCAACCGACTGCGGGCCGCGGTTGATTAAATCGCCGACAAACCAGAGCCGGTCGCGGCGTGCATCAAAATTGATTTTGTCGAGCAACAATACCAGCTCGCCGTGGCAGCCCTGCACATCGCCGATGGCCCAGGTGCTCATGGTGATAATGGCGGAACCGGCGGAGGCGCAGACGAAGACACAGAGGCTGCCGGCTGCGCAGGCGATGCGAGTGGCGGCGACAGCGGCGGCGCTGGCAGCAACACCGGTGCCATCTGCTGCGCCGGCTGCGCCAGCAGCCAATCAACTTTGGCAAGCACCTGCGCGTCGCCAATTTCGGCCACCGTTTTAGCTGCTTCGAGATAAGCGCTGCGCGGGGTGTAGGGACGCCAGTTGTCCGGATGGGGCGACACATCGGTCTCAGCGAACAGCGCGAGCACACCGCCGGGCGAGACAGAGGCCAGATGGGCGATGCCGCCATCAGGAAAAATCGAGGTGGCGGCGTGCCACAGCACGCCCATCGCGGCGCGCACGTCATCCGGGTTGCGATACGGTTTCAGATACGGCGGCAGTTGCTCGATGAAGGGCCCGACGATGGCGTCATCACCTGGATAGACGCGGTCATCGGCTGGCCCGGGCTGCCAGATCAGCACGCTGTCCAGATTGAGCGTTTGTTTGAAATGACGTGACCACGACAGGATTTGCGCCGTGGTGGGCTTGCGTTTGACACGCCGCGCATTGAGGCCGATGACGACAAAGCGCCCCGGCGTCAGCCCCTGATGCTCGACCCAGGCGCGGCCCTCGGAGAGCCACGGATCGCGCAGGGTGTAGTGAGGAAACACCGAACTGGGCGGCATCGCCACACCCAAAGAGGTGAGCAGATGCAGATTCGATTCGACTTCGTGCAGCGTGCGCTGATACGGCAGCGCATCGGTCAGGCGCGCAAACAGTGCCGCGTCAGATGCATGGTTGTCTTGGTTGACGCCAGCGTAGGCGATGGTGCGCGCGGCACCGAGCCGCAATATGCGCTCGACCGCGCGCGGCGAGATCACGCCGCCGGCCGCGATGGCGACATCGAAGCGCTCGCGTCTGAGTTGCCACAATTGTTTGAGTTGCTGCCACAGCGCCCGCGGCCGCAGGCTTGCGCCGTGACGCACGCGCGGGTAGACCCAGAGGCGGTCAATGTTGCGGTTGCCTTCGAGCACCCAGGCGTTGTAATCGTTGGCAAGCATGTGAATTTCGGCCTGCGGCAGACTCGTGCGCAGGTGTTGCAGCAGCGGCGTCACCAGCAGCATGTCGCCGACTTTGTCGCGCTTGAGGATGATAATTTTCATTGGCGAAGCGGGCTGGTCTGCACGGTGCGGATTGCGCTCCATTGGCCTGCCTCGCACGCGCGCAGCGGACAGGCGGCCGGCGTGCCGTCCAGCGTCAGCGCCGGCGCGGCGGCGGAAAATCCGGCTACCGCCTGATGCAGGCACACCGGTTGTGTGCAGGATTTTTCATCGCAATGACGATCGCCCAGTGCGGTCAAGCGCACCCAGCGCGCAGCGGGCTGGGCCGGCATCACAATTTTGTGCGGCTGGGTCGGGCCGAAGAACACCGTGGCGGGGATGCCGATGGCAGCGGCCAGATGGTAGAGGCCGGTGTCGGTGCCGTACCACGCCTTCAGATCGAGATAGGCGTGCAGCAAATCGTCGAGCCGGGTGAAGGCGTGCAGTTCGATACCGGCCCCAAACCGTTGGTGGACAAGGGTTTTGGCCCCATCGTTGCCGGGATTGATGAACACCCGGATCGGATCGTGCGGATGGCGGCGGCGCACTTCGGCCAGCAGATGGTGCAAGGTGGCGGCGTCGAAATTACGGCGGCGCTCGTCGGCGATGGGCACCACGCCGATGGCCTGCGGCGTGCCGGCGCGATAGCGCTGGGCCAGACTGGGAATGATGAGCGCGCGCGGCGCTGTAAAGGCGGCATCAAACGCCTGAATCACACTCGCGGCCGGCTCGACCAGCAGCGGGTCGCGCGCCAGCGTGCCTTCCTCGAAAATGTTTGGTGCGAAGCGTTTGCTCCAGGCGATCTTGCGTCTGGCCTTGACCCACTGGCCGATGCGTTTGACCGGTGCGCCTGAGCCCCACAGCAGCGCCAGGATGTCGAATGCGGGTGTGCAGAGGCGCAGCCACATCAGCCGGAAAAACATTTCGATGCGGCTGTCAAAGCCGATCACGCGGATGCCGCTCTCGGCGCGCAGCAGCGTGGCATAGGCGCTGCGCGTGAGCAGCGTGATGTCGTCGCCTGGGTGCGCATCGGCATAGGCGCGCACACAGGCGAAGCTGATGAGCGTGTCACCGAGCTTGCTGCGAATGGCGAAGAGGATGCGGCGTGACATGAAGGCTGCGGGGTGCGCGCCGGAGGGAAAACGAAGCCACGGAGGGAAAACGCAGCCAAAATTGCGCTGAAATAGAGCGTGAAAACCGGCCCGTATAATACCCGACCCTATTGCTGGCTCTCTCACAGCCCTCTCATGATGTCGAAGTTTTGGCGCGAATGGCGCTTCCCGGTCGAGTTCGCGCTGTTGCTGGCGCTGGCGTTTTTTCTGCCCCTGCGCGAAGCGCCGAAAAATATACTCTGGCTCGCTTACGTGGTGACATGGTTTGTCAACCGCGT
>JANOYK010000213.1:0-2279 GCA_031428855.1 Burkholderiales bacterium
ACTCGGGCACCACCTTCACCGGCCTGATGCTGACTCGGGATCAACCGGGACCGGTATGACGCAGTCCGGCGTGACCCAACCGGTATGACGCAATTTGACGCATTAACGATGGTGCTGTAGGATTGCCATCATGTTAAGAACCCAAATTCAGTTGCCCGAGCCGCTGTTCAAGCAGATCAAGCGCATTGCCGCTCAACGTGACTGGTCGCTGGCTGAATTCGTACGCCGTGGCATGGAGGCTTATCTTCAAACCTGCCCGGAACCCGACGCGGCGGGGGCTAAGTGGGCGCTGCCGGTGTTGCGGGGCAGCGGCGGTCACTTGCGCGACCCGGCCGGCAGCCGGCTGGAAGCCGATGCCATCAGCGCCCGCAGTGTTGGCGCGCGGGGTGCCAATTGAACCGGGTGTCGGCTGACACCAATCTCTTGATTCACGCCGCAGACCCGGATTCACCGCACCATGCGCGCGCCCGCGCCTTCATTGAGGGTGCGGCCACCAAAGACACCGAATTTGTCTTGTGCGAGTTGGTGCTACTTGAGTTGTATATGCAGTTGCGCAATGCCGCGATTTTTGTCAAACCCTATTCAGCCGCCGAAGCCGCTGCGTTCTGTTTGACCTTGAAGAAAAATCCTGCATGGCGCTGCGTGGACTATGACGTGGCGGTTGCTTCCAAGTTGTGGCAATGGGCCGCAAGCACCAAGGCCGGATTTCGCAAAGCGATTGACATGCGCCTGGGGTTGACGTTGCGCCACCATGGGGTGACCCATTTTGCGACCGCCAATGCGAAGGATTTTTCAGGCCTGGGCTTCTCCCGGGTCTGGAATCCCCTGCTGGGCGAATGATGCGTGACAACCGTGATGACCAAAGACGGCCCGGTGAATGCGATGCGTGACGCTACGCCCGGGACATGGACCCGGCGCGCCAGCTGACCTCTACCGGGCGCTGGAAGAATACGCAGGGGATGAAGGGGTTGAACTGAAGCCGGGCGTGCTATCATGACGTATCAATTTTTTTCTTGATATCGAGGTGTGTCATGGATGCCAGTGAAGTCAGCCGTGTCAAATTCGCGTCGCAGACCGATCCCAAGTTGTTAGACGAACTCAAGGCCATTGCGAAGGCGGAAGGCCGTCAGTTGCAGGCGTTGATGGAAGAGGCCTTTCAGGATTTGGTCGAAAAGAAGCGCGGCGGTCAGATGCGCCCAGCGGTGAAGACCGCGCTGGAGCGCACCATGCGCGAGCGCAAGTGGCTGTATGCGCAATTGGCAAAGTAACAGCCGATGCATACCTACATTACCGTCGCAGAGGCGATGGAGATTCATCGTGCCATGATTGAAGAGCACGGCGGCAGCCATGGTTTGCGCGATCTGGGCGCGCTCGAGTCCGCCTTGTTCCGGCCGCAAAGCGGCTACTACGACGACATTGTGGCGGAGGCTTGTGCGCTGCTCGAAAGCCTCGCCATCAACCACCCCTTTGTTGATGGTAACAAGCGCGTGGCATACGGCGCAATGGAGGTTTTTTTGCTGATCAACGGTTGGCGCGTCAACGCAACCAATCTGCAAGTGCATCGCCTGATGATGCGCCTGTTCGAGAGCGGGAAATTTGAATTGGCGGAGCTTGACAAATGGTTTCGCTCCCGCATCGTCGAAGACAAGCAGGCCTGAGCTCGCGCTGGCGGGTATCCCTATGAGCAAAATCGCAGGCATCGACGTAGGCGGCACCTTCACCGACCTGATCCTGGTCGATGACGTGACCGGCGAGGTCAAACTCGCCAAGGTGCCGACCACGGTCGACAACCAGGCCTTCGGCGTGCTCGCCGCGCTTGATGCGACCGGCGCAGACGCCGCTGGTCTGGCCGCGATCATCCACGGCACCACCACCACCACCAACGCGATGCTGGAACGCAAGATTGCGAAGGTGGGGCTGATTACCACGCGCGGGTTTCGCGATGTGCTCGAACTCGGGCGGCGCACCCGGCCCAAGGCTTACGGCATGACCGGCACTTTCGTGCCGCTGATCCCGCGCGAGTTGCGCTTTGAAGTGGCCGAGCGCATGGATGCCGAGGGCAATGTGCTCACGCCCCTCGACGAGGCTGCGGTGGAGGCTGCCGCGCGCGCCTTGATGGCGGCAGCCTCCACCGCCGCCTCGTCAAGCGGCGTGAGCACCTCGCCGTCAGCGTCCATCCGCTCGGCTACTTCAAAGCGCAACTCGCGCGGAATCAGCGGCACAAAGGTGCCAGTGAGGCCATAAGCCTTGGGCCGGGTGCGCCGCCCCAGTTCAAGCAC
>JANOYK010000214.1:0-3007 GCA_031428855.1 Burkholderiales bacterium
GGGGGCAGGGGGCGGGGATGAGGGGAAGCAGCGTTCCCCCGGGGTGATGAAACAATCAAAATGCCTTGTGCCTATGCGCCGCAACGCCATCAGGCTGCGGCGTCGCGAACCGCCGTCGATTATGGCATGGGCGAAATGAGGACACCCCGCGCGCTTGCTGCGTTGACACCTGGGCATTGGCACCAGGCGCACGCTAAACAGGCCCCAAAGCGAAGGCCTGATCGACCCGCCATGGGCGCAAGAATGCGCGCCCAAATCTTGTGAATGCGCAACAGTTTTTCTTGCTAATCCCTTGATTTTGCGAGATAATTGCCAAATTTGGTGCGTAAATTTTTGCTCGCGCACAAGGGGGGTTTGCATGATTAAATTGTTCGAATCGCTCAAACTGGCGGCGCTTGGCAACAAGAACGGGCATCCGCTGGTGAACGTCAAGGAAGCCGAAGCGGTGTTCGCCGAGCTGCGCGCGGGCGATCCGCAAAAAGTGCTCGAGGAGATTACCCACTGGCTCGAATCGGTTACCAACGACGACGAGATCCGGCCCGAGCGCCGCTTCGAGCTCATCAAGCGGCTTGATGAAGTGGCGCAGCCGCACCGCATCAAGGTTGGCCGCAACTACGGCAGTTTGTCGCGCCAGTCGCGCTTTCAAGAAGGCAAGCTGTGGAGCGCCAAGTACGATTTTTGGACCCGCGCTGCCGAAGCCTACGCCGGCCTGATGCTGCGGATTGAGCGCAAGGACAAAGGGACGGACGCGCTCAAGGCACAGATGGGGTTGATTGCGCTGCGCGCACTGCGCGCCTCATCGCGGCGGCTCAAGTGGCTCTACGTGCGCTACGGCCCGGTGCCGGCCGATATCTGGGGCGCTGTCAGCCGCGCTTACCAGTTTGCCGACACCCGCAAACTGGCGCAGGTGCGCATGCCCCTGTATCCCGGCATTCCGGGCGAGAGTTCGCCGGAAGAAGAATTCATGCGCGCCATGCTGTTCGCGGCGTCGGCCCCGGATGCATTGACGCCGCAGGAAATGGACGTGTGCGAGCGCGTGATTGCGCATTTTGCCGGACGCTTCCGTGTGGCCAAACTGGCACAGCCGGATTCGACTTACTGGTTCGACCTGGAACAGAGCAAGCAGCCGTTGCGGCTGGCTGCCCCGCCGGCCCAGGTCACGCCTGGTCTGCGGTTTTTTTCCACCGCAGTGGCGCACGCCGACGTGCTGGCGGTGCTGGTCAAACTGGACCAGACCGGTGTGATGCCCAGCGGCGTTGATTTTGGCGGGGTCACCGATGTGGCGGTGGTGCGCGAGGTGTTCAAGCATTTGTCGCTCAACTGGGCGCCCAAACCGCCGTTGCGCAAGAGTGCGCGCCAGCCGGTGCAGGCGCGCATGACGGTGTCGCACGGCTTTGCCCACGTGGTCGAGTTGATGAAGGCCGGCAGTGTCGATTTCGCGTTTGATGTCGACGCTCGAGATACCGAAACCTGGGTGGTGGAAAACATGAGTGCCGGCGGGTTTGGGGCCGCGGTGACGCAGGTCAAGGGTGATTGGCTGAAGATTGGCGCACTGATGGCGGTGCAGCCCGACATGCCCAGCGGCGGCGGCGGTCGCTGGGACCTGGCCATCGTGCGGCGGCTGGCGCGTGACAGCGCACCCGCCGCCGGTGCTGCCAAAAACCAGGCCAGCGCCGGGGTGCAGATTTTGTCGCGCACCGCGATTGCGGTGTCCTTGAGCAATGCCGGTGGCACCTGGAGCGATGGCAGCAGCATCATCGATGGTATTTATTTTGCCGATCCGGCACAGCCCGGCGCAGCGCTGCTGGCGCTGCCGGCCAACGCGTATCTGCCTGGCGAGCGAGTGCAGACCACGATTGATGGCCGTGTGCATTTGTTGTTTCCGGTCGCGGTGACCGACCAGGGCGACGACTACGAGTTGGTCAGCTTCCGCGATATGGTGCAGGAGGCTTGATCTCAACCTCGGGCTGACCTCAAGCCGGGGCTGAACCCCGGGGCAGAGACCGGGACAGAAACCTAGCCCGGCGCGGCAGCGTGGGTAGTGAGCGAGAGTTTGCCGAACGCGGCCTTGAGGAAGCGCCACAGCGTCACGATCAGCCAGACCGACACCGCCACCAGCACCGTCAGCACGCACAGTGACAGCAGCGGATAGGTAAACGCGAGCCAGATCACGGCGGCCACCAGCGCCTCTTCGCCGAGCGATGCAGTCCAGTTGGAAAACGGCTCGGGCGAGGTGTTGATGAGCGCGCGGCTGCCGGCCTTGGCAAAGTGACTGCTGCCGGCCAGCGTGCCGCCGAGAATGCCCGCCACCATCACCCACACCGGGTCGGACGCCACGCCCAGGCTGGCCGCTGCCAGCAGCGCACCAGCAGGAATCCGCACGAAGGTATGCACTGCGTCCCACACCGAATCGACGCCGGGAATCTTGTCGGCAAAAAACTCCACAAAAAACATCAACCCGGCCGTGCTGATGACGACCGGGTGGGTCAGCACCGCCAAGTCACCCGGCAGGGCCACCATGCCAAAGTGTGCCAGCAGGCCAGCCGCGAACATGACGGCGTACAGGCGCATGCCGCTGGCCCAGGCCAGGCCCGCGCCAATCGCAATGGTGTTGATTGGATCCATCGGGCAATTATAGGCAGCGCGCCGGAAAAATCAACCGGTCCAGCCGGCCCGTCCCAGCCGTGCCGGGACGGGCTGGGACGGGCATGGCATGGTCTGGCCTGACGCAACGGCATGCATCCGCAGCGCCGCTCCGAACTCCGGACTCCGAAGTCTGGTGGCACCGTGCGATAATTTTTGCCATGCACGCATCCGCGCCGGCACCCCGCTCGTCCCTCAGGCTGTCTCTCGGCTTGTCTCTCAAAATGCTCGCGCGTGACGCGCGCGCCGGGGAGTTGCGCATTTTGCTCGCGGCCCTGGTGATTGCGGTGGCGAGTGTGACCAGCGTCGGCTTTTTTGCTGACCGCATTGGCCGCGCGCTCAACCAGGAATCGCATCAACTGAT
>JANOYK010000215.1:0-1867 GCA_031428855.1 Burkholderiales bacterium
TGAAATATGGTTTGACGGTCAACAACGTGCTGCGCGTGCGCGGTTTTACGATGGAAGGCGAAGCGGTCGAGTTCGGCTCCGAGGCGCTCGACGCGCCGGGCTACGACCTGCTCTCGGTCGTCATCGGCAGCGAGGGCATGCTCGCGGTGACCAGCGAAGTCACGGTCAAGCTGGTGCCCAAGCCGGAGAAGGCGCAGGTGATCCTGGCCTCGTTCGATACGGTGGAGAAGGCCGGCAACGCCGTCGCTGACATCATCGCCGCAGGCATCATCCCGGCCGGTCTGGAGATGATGGACCAGCCCGCCACCGCCGCCGTCGAGCAGTATGTGCATGCGGGCTACGACCTCGAAGCTGCGGCGATTTTGCTGTGCGAGTCCGACGGCACACCCGAAGAAGTGGCGGAAGAAATCGGCCGCATGAAGGCGGTGCTGTCAAAGTCAGGCGCGACCAAACTCACCGTCTCGCAAAACGAAGCCGAGCGCCTGACGGCCTGGGCCGGGCGCAAGGCCGCCTTCCCCGCCGTGGGGCGCATCTCGCCCGACTACTACTGCATGGACGGCACGATTCCGCGCAAGGCCCTGGGCACCATCCTCACCTTCATCGCCGCGATGGAGAAGAAGTACGGTCTGCGCTGCCCCAACGTGTTTCATGCGGGCGACGGCAACCTGCATCCGCTGATCTTGTTTGACGCCAACGACCCCGATCAAATGCATCGCACCGAAGAGTTCGCCAATGAAGTGCTGCTCAAATGCATTGAACTGGGCGGTACGGTGACTGGCGAGCATGGCGTCGGCATCGAGAAGATCAATCAGATGTGCGTGCAGTTTGGTGCCAACGAATTAGCGGCGTTTCGCTCGCTCAAGAGTGCGTTTGACGCCAAGGGCTTGCTCAATCCGTCGAAAAATATCCCGACCTTGCATCGCTGTGCCGAGTACGGCGGCATGCATGTCAAGGGTGGCAATCTGGCGCATCCCGAGTTACCGAGATTCTGATGAGTGTTGAAGCGATTGTTGAGGCGGTCAAGACCGCCGTTAGCGCGAAGCGTGCGTTGCGCATCGCCGGGGCCGGCTCGAAAGACTTCTACGGCCATGCGGCAGAGGGCGATACGCTCGAAACCCGCTCCCACCAAGGCATTGCGGCCTATGAACCAACTGAACTGGTGATCACGGCGCGCTGCGGCACCCCGCTCGCGGAAGTGGAAAAGGCGCTCGCCGCGCAGGGACAGATGCTTCCCTTTGAACCGCCGTACTTCGGCGGTAACGCCACCTTCGGCGGCGCCATCGCCGCCGGCCTCTCGGGCCCACGCCGCGCCGCCAACAACGGCTACTACGGTGCGGTGCGCGACTTTGTGCTTGGCTGCAAGATCATTGATGGCAAGGGTGATGTGCTGAGCTTCGGCGGGCAAGTGATGAAGAACGTTGCGGGCTACGATGTCTCGCGCCTGATGGCCGGGTCGCTCGGTACGCTCGGTGTGATTCGCGAAGCCTCCCTCAACGTGTTGCCCACGCCGGTGGCGAGCCGCACCCTGCGCCTCGGCATGCGTGATCAGGGCAGCGTGATCAAAAAACTCAACGAGTGGGGCGGTTTACCCTTGCCAATCACCGCGACTGCGTACCACGACGCCGATTTGAGCGTGCGTCTTGAAGGTGCCGATGCCGCCGTCACCAGCGCGGCGAAAAAGCTCGGTGGCGACGCTGTGGATGCAGCGCAGGCCGCTGCATTCTGGCGCGGCCTGTGCGACCAGACCGATCGATTCTTCAGCGGAACTGAGCCGCTGTGGCGCTTGTCCGTGCCGTCGGCCACGGCGCCACTCGATCTGCCGGGCCGCCAGTTGATCGAGTGGGGCGGGGCGCTGCGCTGGTTGAAG
>JANOYK010000216.1:0-2059 GCA_031428855.1 Burkholderiales bacterium
TCGATGCCGAAGCCGGTGACCGGTTTGCCGGTGGCGGCGATGCCATCAACCACGCGCTTGGTCCAGCCTTCTTCAATGCCGATCACGATCACGGCGGCGACGTTGGGGTTGGAACCGGTGCCGATCAGGGTGCGGAAATGCAGGTCGAGGTCGGCACCGAACTGCAGGCGGCCGTAGGGATGCGGAATCGCCAGCGCGCCCTTGATGTTGTGCGCCACCGCTTCGCAGGCGGAGTTGGACAGGTCATCGACCGGCAGGATGATGACGTGGTTGCGGATACCGGCGCGGCCATTCTCGCGGCGGTAGCCCATAAACGTTGTGTTGTTGGAAATCATTTGCTCACCATCTTTTCGTTTTGATGTTGTGGACATGGGCGTGCTCGCCCAGCTTCATGTCTTTAACGACCTTGCCGATATCGACGCCGTATTTGATGACGGTCTCACCCGCCTTCATGTCTTTGAGCGCGATCTTGTGCCCGATCGGAATATCGGCTTGCGCCGTGACCTTGATGTGGCGGTTGTCATCCATGATCCAGCCGTTGAGCTCCTGGCCGGCCTTGATGCCCTCGACCACGACCACGGCGACGGTGTCGGACGCGTCATGCAATACAAAATGGTTCACGATTGAAAAGTCCTTGCGGGTTGAAAGCGGCGGGGTGGGCTGCGCGGGGGGTGGGCTTGCGCGGTAAAAACACCGGGCGGCAAGCTTACGTCCGGCCCGGACTTAAGTCAACTAGATGAGTTGGTTGAGTTGCCGGACAGGCTCTGCTAGACTCCTGCGCCCATGGCTGCACGACTTGTCGAATCTCCCGATCCCGCTGCTGCGGGCCGCATCGCCCTGGCATCGCCGGGTGGCCCGGCGTATCGCGAAATTGCGCGCTCGCTGACGCGCCGCCTGTCGCAGGGTGCCTGGAAGCCGGGCGAGGCGATTCCCTCCGAGACCCAACTCAAGGCCGAATTCGGTGTCGCCATCGGCACCATCCGCAAGGCGGTCGATGAACTGGTCGCGCAAAACATGCTGGTGCGCCAGCAGGGGCGCGGCACCTTTGTCGCCACCCACGACCGTGCGCGCCTGCTGTTTCATTTTTTTCATGTCGAGCGCCAGGACGGCCACAAGGAGTATCCCGATGTGCAGCTCGCGGGTTTCGAGCGCACGCAGCTTGATCGTGAAGCAGCCGACAAGCTTGGCCTGCACGAAGGCGACCGCGCCCTGCGCTTTCGCAATACGCTGGCGCTCGAAGGGCGGCGCATCATGCTGGACGACATCACGCTGCCCGAGGCGCTGTTCCCACGCCTGACCGAGAAAAAACTGCGCGCGCGCCCCGGCACGCTCTACACCCTGTATCAGGATGACTACCGCACTTCGGTGGTGCGCACCGCGCAGCGCCTGTCAGGCGGCATTGCGCCGCGTGATGTAGCGTTTGCGCTCGACCTGCCGCCCGGCCAGCCGGTGCTGGTGATCCGCCGCGTCGCCTTTGCGTATCACGACAAGCCGGTCGAGTACCGCGTCTCGTATGTTGATACGCGGCAGCACGATTACGTCGGGGATACGCTGCGGTGAGTGCCGGGCGGGTCTCGAAGCGGATTCCGTTGCCGTGGCAAACTGGCCCGATGCGGGCAAACTCCCGCACGCTTGAACAGGCCGCGCACATCCGTGCTGACGAGACTAGCCGCCGGGTCGCGCAACCCTGGCTCGTTGGCGGCGTCCAGGCCACCCCAACCCACCCCAACCCAACCCACCCCAACCCACCCCGAAAGGAAGAACCATGAAGATGAAGTTGATTTCCCTCGCGCTGCTCAGCGTGGCGGCGGCGTTCCCTGCCGGTGCCCAGGAGACCTATCCGATCCGTCCCGTCACGGTGATCGTTCCGCAGGCACCCGGCGGCGCCAACGACACGATTGCCCGCATCGTCGCGCAGAAGCTCGGCAGCCAGATGGGACAGCAATTCCTGATAGACAACCGCGCCGGCGCCGGCGGCAACATCGGCACTTCTGCGGCAGCCAAGGCGAAGCCAGATGGCTATACGCTGATGCTGACGACCAATAGCGCGCACGTCATC
>JANOYK010000217.1:0-2825 GCA_031428855.1 Burkholderiales bacterium
CGCTCAGCGAATCTGCAACTGCCGCGCCTGTGATGATGCTTTCTTCGCCAGTGTCAGCGCCAGCACGCCGCTCTCGTATTTGGCTTCGGTCTTGTCGGTGTCGATGTCGTGATTGAGGCGGAACGCGCGCGACACGGCACCGTGCGAGCGCTTGCTGTATATCACCTTGCCATCTTCTTTGTTCTCTTCTTCCTTGGAGGCTTCGGCGCTGATCGTCACGACATCGCCATCAACGGTCACCTTGATGTCCTCGCACTTGACACCGGGAATGTCGGCGTGAACATCGTAAGCCGTGCCGGTTTCTTTAGGCGCGCTGCTGCCGCCGGTATTGACCAGGATCAAATTTCAGCGTGATTGCAGCGGCTCAGACTGGCGCAGCGCCACGCGGCCTGCTGCGCGCGCGCCAGAGCGTCCAACTGAGCCATCCCCACACTGCAGCGAGCAGCGTGTAGTTGAGCAGCATGAACCACGGCGTGTTCCAGGCAATGCCGTCGAAGCCCTGTTGCGTGAACGGATACAGCACTGGTGAAGGATAGAACGCCGCCGAGTGCGTGAACACGTCGATCACCACATGCGACCACCAGCCCAGCAGCGGAATCCACAGCGTGCGCAGCACCAGCCACAGCAACAACGCGGCGGCAGCAGTGGTGATGGCGCTGTGCATGATGCAGTGCAGGTGTTGCGCAAAGTGCCGCACCCAGTGCGGCATCGGCGGCTCCTGGCCGGGTAAGGCGATGGCGTAGGCGTAGAGATCGGCGGCAGTGCCGCTGCCAAACACCCACCAGGCGATCATCGGCAGCAGGTGGATCAGATCGGGCAGCGCGGCCATCACCATCGTCAGGATGACCGTGCGCCAGGTGATGTTGGGCGTTGTCCACTGAGGGCGCGTTGGATTGGGCGGTACCGCATGGGAAAACATCCCATAACGGCGCGCCATCAGCACGCCGGCCCCGGCCCACAACGCGTGCGCTGCGATGTCCATTGCTGCACCTCCTTTCGCTGGAACCCATTGTGCAGCCGGTGCGTGCCGCCTTTTTGCGCTGGATCAAACCGGCGCTGCGCTATCGCGTCAGGATAGGCATTGTGGAAAAACTCTCTCAAACGCCGATGAACCTTCCGCTCGCGCCATTTGCTGCCTCCGCCACATTCGCCACATTCGCCACATTCGCCACCTCCACCGCATCAATTCGACTGCTCTGTACCGGCTGGAGCAAACCGGCGCTGCTGGCCGCGGTGGCAGTGGTGCTCGCTGCCCTGCTGGCGGGCAATTGGCTGATAAGCCGTCCGGTGGAAACACTGCAGGCAGTGCGCAGCGATTTGGTGCAGACCGTGGTGGCAGGTGGGCGCGTGATGACACCGCAGCGCGCCGCTATCGGGGTTGAAATCACGGGCCGCGTGGCGCAAGTGCCGGTGCGCGAAGGGCAAAGCGTCACACGCGGGCAAAGCCTGATCGTGCTCGAAGACCAGGATGAGCGCGCGGCGCTGGCGCAGGAGGCGGTGCCGCCTGCAACGCCGCCAGCCTGAAATGGTTTTTTCAAACGCAGATTACGCTGCCGGCACGCTGCGGCGAATCCACGCTTGCAGCTCTGGCGACGACATCGCGCCTGACATGCGCGCCACCTCCGCGCCCTTGCTGAACAACACCATCGTGGGAATGCTGCGAATACGGTATTGCACCGAGGCCTTGGGTGCTTGCTCTGTATCCACCTTGGCGAAGCGCACACGCGGCATCGCGCGCGCGGCCGCGGCAAACTGGGGTGCCATCATCTTGCATGGGCCGCACCACTCGGCCCAAAAATCCACCAGCACCGGCAACTCGCTGCCAGCCACAAAGCCCGGCAGCGCCGCATCGCTCAGGTCAAACGGTTCGGCCTTGAGCAAGGGCGTTTTGCAGCGCCCGCACACCGCGCCGTCGTCGAGGCGCTCGTCAACGACACGGTTGGTAGCACCGCAGGATGGACAAACCAGATGCATGGCAATGCTCCCTCACAAATAGGCAGCGCACGCGCAACCGGCACCGCGCCGGCCTAACGATACGGTTGGGCAGGCATTCCAGAGGCGGTGCTTTACGTCAGATCTGACCGCCAGACAAATCGCGGCGCTTGGTTTCGTATTCGGCACGATCAATCTCGCCGCGCGCATAGCGCTCTTGCAGGATGGTGAGTGGTGTGCTCGTGGGGGTGCCCGCTGGCATGCCTGAGGCCGTGCCAGGCGCGGTTGCCGCGCCGCCCGGCTGCGCCACCACCCAGCGCACCAGCGCCACGATGCCCGTAATCACCAGCCCCCAGAACAGGATCATCCAGATCCAGCCCAGACCCATTCCCATTCCCATACCCACACCCCATCCATCGCCACGAAAACAATCCATCATGATCTGCTCCTTGGGCGCGGCAACACAGCGCGCGAATGAAAGGATTGTGCCGCCGCTCAAGAGTGCCGGTGTTGCGCTGGATCAAACCGCTGCCTCAAAACGCTGTCGGCCCGTTGCATCACTGCCGTTTACCTCATTCGCACAGCGTGCCCACGCGCCTCATCCACCTGTTGTTGATCCACGTCAATCCCGTTATCTGCGCGCGCGTTAGCGTCATGTTCAGCGCGTCGCAAGCTTGGGCAACACCAAGGATTAACCGGTTTTCGCGAGGCGCATGGCCGCAGCGTTCCCGGCACCGGGGAGCCGCATTTCACCGACTGCGGCGCGTGGCAAGCGCGGGGGGGCCCAGCTGCGGAGGCGCGCCGCCGGGCAGGTTGGCCCAACCGCGGGCCCCCAGGAAAAAAACGGGGGAGGGCCCAAGCCCCCCGGCCAACCCGCCCAGGTAAAAACCCCG
>JANOYK010000218.1:0-2643 GCA_031428855.1 Burkholderiales bacterium
GGCATGAGCGTGATGGAAATGAGCCATCGCGGGCCGGAGTTCATGGGCATACACGCCGAGGCGATGGCGCTGTTGCGCGAACTGCTCGCCGTGCCGGACGGCTATCAGGTGTTGTTCATGCAGGGCGGCGGGCTGGGCGAGAACGCCATCGTGCCGCTCAATTTGCTCGGTGCGAATCACAAGGCCGACTTTGTCGTGACCGGGTCGTGGTCGAAAAAATCATTCAAGGAAGCACAGCGTTACGGTGATATTCGTCTCGCTGTCGATGCTGCGCAGAATGGCTTGTACCAACGCATTCCGCCGGTATCCGGATGGAAATTGCGGGCTGATGCGGCCTACGTGCATGTCTGCACCAACGAAACCATCGACGGCGTGGAGTTCTATTTCGCACCCGATACCGGCACCACACCGCTGGTGGCCGACATGTCTTCGCACATTCTGTCGCGTCCGGTGGAGGTTTCGAAATACGATCTGATCTTTGGCGGCGCGCAAAAAAATATCGGCCCGGCCGGCCTGACCATCGTCATCATCCGCGACGAGTTGCTCGACCAGGCGCATCCGCTGTGTCCGAGTGCGTTTCACTACAAGACGGTGGCGGAGCATGACTCGATGTACAACACACCGCCGACCTATGCGATCTACATCGCCGGGCTGGTGTTCAAGTGGCTCAAGGCGCAGGGCGGGCTGGCCGGCATCGAAGCGAAAAATATTGCCAAGGCGCAACTGCTCTATGGCTTTATTGACGGCAGCGGCCTGTATGAAAACCGGGTTGATCCGGCTTGCCGGTCGCGCATGAACGTGCCGTTTTTTCTCAAAGACGAGGCACTCAATGAGGCCTTCCTTCAGGGAGCCAAAGCGCGTGGCCTGGTGCAGTTGAAGGGGCACCGCAGCGTCGGCGGCATGCGCGCCTCGCTCTACAACGCCATGCCGATTGAAGGCGTGCAGGCGCTGACCGGCTACATGGCCGAGTTTGAAAAAGCCGGTGGCGGCGTTGGCAGCGTAGAAAGCGCGGGGAGACTGGCAGCATGAGTGATCTGAACAAACTGCGTCTTGAAATTGACCGGCTTGACGATGAATTGTTGAAGCTGCTCAACGCCCGGGCTGAAGTGTCCAAACAAATCGGCGCCGCCAAGGGTGTCCTCAATGACAGTGGGTCCGGTGAAGCTGCCGTGGTATTCCGCCCCGAGCGCGAGGCACACGTGCTGCGCCGCCTGCAAGACGCCAACCCCGGCCCGCTGCCCAACGAGGCAGTGAGCCGGATTTATCACGAGATCATGTCGGCCAGCTCGGCCCTGCAGCGCCCGATCCGCGTCGCCTATCTCGGCCCCGCTGGCACCTTCAGTGAGCAGGCCGTTATCAAGCAATTTGGCCGCTCCGCCATTGCGGTGCCGTGCGCCAATTTTGATGAAGTGTTCCGCCGCACCGAAACCGGCGAGACCGATTTCTCTGTCGTGCCGGTGGAAAATTCGACCGAAGGTGCGATTTCGCGCGCGCTCGATTTGCTGCTCACCACACCGCTCAAGATTTGCTCTGAGGTAGTGGTGCGGGTGCAGCAAAACCTGATGCGCAAGCGCGCAGGCCAGGACGGTATCACCAAGGTCTACTCGCACGCGCAGTCGCTGGCGCAAACGCAGGGCTGGTTGAATCGCAATTTGCCGGGCGTGGATCGCATCATCGTTGAGTCGAACGCCGAAGCGGCGCGCCTCGCCAGCCTCGACGAGACCACCGCCGCGATTGCCGGCCTCAACGCGGCGGAAAACTACGGCCTCACCGTGTTGAGTACCAACATTGAAGACGACCCCACCAACCGCACCCGCTTCATCGTCGCTGGCCAGATTGAAGCGCAGCGCAGCGGCCGTGACCGCACCTGGCTCGTCATGTCGGCCCCCAACAAGCCGGGCGCGGTGCATGCGTTGCTCACGCCATTCGCCAAGCACGGCGTATCGATGACCAAGCTCGAATCGCGCCCGGCCAAAATTGCCTCGATGCCCGGCTCGTGGGAGTACCTGTTTTACGTCGACATTGAAGGCCACCAGCAAGACACCGTAGTGGCTAAAGCGCTCGACGAGTTGAAGGCAATTGCACCTTACCTAAAAATTTTTGGCTCGTTCCCGGTCGGCGATTACTGATCGCTGCCTCACACTTCTCATTCATCCATGAACTACGCTGACCTCGCGCCCGCCTACATCCGCGCCATCGCCCCGTATCAGCCCGGCAAACCGATCTCGGAAGTTGCGCGCGAACTGGGCATCGCCGAAAAAGACATCATCAAACTCGCCTCGAACGAGAACCCGCTCGGTTGCGGCGAAGCGGCCAAGACGGCGATGCGCAAGGCGATTGAGCAAGCGCATCTTTACCCCGACGGCAGCGCCTACGAACTCAAGGCCGCGCTCGCCAAAAAATGGGGTGTGGCGATGGAGTCCATCGTCATCGGCAACGGCTCCAACGATCTACTCGACTACATCGCCATGGCCTATCTCGCCCCCGGCGTGTCGGCGGTGTACGCGCAGCATTGCTTCGCGGTTTACCCGATCACCACGCTGGCACGCGGGGCCACCGGCATCAAGGTGCCGGCCAAAGCCTATGGCAACGACCTCGATGCCATGCTTGGCGCCATCAAGCCGGACACCCGTGTGTTGTTCC
>JANOYK010000219.1:0-1959 GCA_031428855.1 Burkholderiales bacterium
CAAGGATCATGGTGCGCCCTTCGGCGGCAAGATCGCGGATCACGCCCAGAACCTCGCCCACCAGTTCGGGGTCGAGGGCGCTGGTCGGTTCGTCGAACAGCACGATCAGGGGTTCGAGCGCGAGTGAGCGTGCGATGCCGACGCGTTGCTGTTGACCGCCGGAGAGCTGGTTGGGGTAGGCGTCGGCCTTGTCGGTCAGACCGACGCGCGCCAATGCGGCGCGGCCCTTGGCTTCAGCCGTGGCCTTGTCCAGGCTCTGCACTTTGCGCAAGGCGAGGGTCACATTGCCGAGTGCCGTCATGTGCGGGTAGAGGTTGAACGACTGGAACACCATGCCGATCTTCTGGCGCAGGCGGTTGATGTCGACGCCGGGCGCGGTGATGTTGACGCCATCGACCGTGATGCTGCCGGCGTCCGGCTCTTCCAGACGATTGCAGCAGCGCAGCAGCGTGCTTTTTCCCGATCCGGACGGGCCGATGATGAAGGCCAGCTCACCCGGCTGCACCGCGAAGTCGATGCCCTTCAATACCGGCAGGGTGCCGAACGACTTGACGAGGCCCTTGAGTTCGAGAATCGGCGGAAGGTCCTGCTTCATGCCGCGACGGCAAATCAGATCAGGCGCACTTGGGCGTGACCGGCGTGGCGTCGTAGCCATCCATGTTGGGCACGCCGTGGCCAGGCGCGACCTTGACTGCGGCGGCATCGGCGGCCGGCTTGGTGCCGAACCATTTTTCATGCAGGCGCGCAAAGCTGCCATCGATCTTCATGCACTTGATGACGTTGGAGACGGTGTCGCGCCCGGCCTTGTCGTCAATCCGAAACGGAATCGCCCATACCAGGCCGGTCTTGATCGTGTAGCTGGTCTTGATCAGCGGGTTTTGTTTGGCGGCCCATTGCGCCACCGTGTTGCCCGCGAGGTTGGTGCTGGCGCGGCCCGAGAGCACGGCCTGCACCGCATCGGCGTTGGTGTCGTAAATGTCGAACTTGAAGCCGTGCTTTTCTGCGTTGGCCTTGGCCCAGGAGTCATAGGCCGAGCCTTTGTTGACCGAGATGGTCTTGCCCTTGAGGTCTTCGAGGCCCTTGATCTCGGGGTCGGACTTCTTCACCAAAAACTGGAAGTCGGTGTCGAGATAACCCTCGGTGAACAGCAGCGCCTTGGCGCGCTCCGGCGTCACCGTGGTGGGCGCAGCGATCCAGTCGTATTTTTTGGCGTTGAGGCCGGGGATCAAACCCGAAAATTGCGTGCCTTCGATATTGATCGGGCGATTGAGGCGCCGGGCGATCTCGTTGGCCATGTCGACGTTAAAGCCCTCAATGCCGCCGCCGAGCTTGGGCATGGCATGCGGCGCGAAGGTGGCATCGACGCCGGTTTGAATCGGCTGCGCCTGGGCGGCGCCGGCCAGCAAGGCGATTGAAACTGCTGCGGCGGCCTTGGGGATGAAACGATGCATGGTCAGCTCCTCGGAAAAATGGTGGTCAGAACGGCGGTCAAGACGGTGGTCAATGCGGTGGTCAATGCGGTGGGCAGGGCAAAATCAAGAGACAACCATCATGCCACAGTGGCCCGGTGGCCTGCGTGCCTGCCTACCTGTCTACCTGCCCGTCTACGTACCCGTCGACGTATCAGCGACCGGCGCACCGGCGCCGGTGCGCTCGACGATCAGCTTGTAATGCTCGGGCCGCCGGTGTTTGGCGAAATTGAACACGTGCTCGCGGAAGGTGTCGCCGAGCGCGAGGTCGCAGTTACAGAAAATCACCTCGTCTTCTTCGCTGCTGCTCTGCGCGGCGATTTCGCCCGAGGGCGAGACGATGGCCGAGCCGGCGATCATGTGAAAACCATCCTCACGCCCACATTTGGCCGCTTCGCCCACCCATAGTGCATTCTCGTGCGCATGCGCCTGCCACAGCAGCAGGTGGTGATAGACGCGCAGGTGCGAATGCTCGGGCCAATGGATGTTG
>JANOYK010000220.1:0-3053 GCA_031428855.1 Burkholderiales bacterium
CAGGTTCAAGAGATGGAGCCAAGACGGTGGCCGATGTCGTGCGCGGATTTGACAAACGCGCCCAAGTGGATGACATCACTGCCATTTCAGGAAAAGATCTTGAAGTGACCAAAGAGGGCAATAACATTATCGTGTCGTTCAAATACGAAAAGAAAGTCCCTCTGTTCGCCAACGTCAGTGTGTTATTTGAATTCTCCGGCAGCACCAACGACCCTTGAGCTTCAGAGCCTCAATCCAGGCTCTTGCCGCAACCAGCATGGATGTCAGCGAACTCGAATCCCGCCTCGGCCACACCTTTGGGGCGGCACGTCTGCTGACGCAGGCGCTGACCCATCGCAGTCACAGCACCACGCATAACGAGCGCCTCGAATTCCTTGGCGATAGCGTGCTCAACTGTGCGGTTGCGCACCTGCTGCACGAGCGCTACACCAAGCTTGACGAAGGTGATTTATCGCGCCTGCGCTCCAATCTGGTCAAGCAACAGACGCTGTACGAAGTAGCGCAGCGGATCGAGCTCGCGCGCTTCCTGCGTCTGGGCGAGGGCGAACTCAAAAGCGGCGGTTTCCGCCGGCCATCGATTTTGGCTGACACCATGGAAGCGCTGTTCGGCGCGATTTTTCTCGATGGCGGTTTCCAGGCCGCGCGTGCAGCGATCGCCAAGCTGTATCACCCGATCATGGAGACGGTGGATCCGCAAACACTCGGCAAAGACGCCAAGACCTTGCTACAGGAGTATCTGCAAGGCCGCAAGATCGCGTTGCCGACCTACAACGTGGTGGCCACCCACGGCGCGGCGCACAATCAGGAATTTGAAGTTGAGTGCCTGATTCCCAAGCTCGATATCCGCGTGACCGGCGGCGGTGCCAGCCGCCGCGCGGCCGAGCAACAGGCCGCCAAGAAAGCGCTGGAACTGTCGCCCAAGGAAGCGCCCAAAAAGACCCGGCGCACACGTAAAGACGCTTCGACCGGTAAACCATCGCCGGTCCTTGCGGACACTTCCTCGGCAGACACTTCATCCGCTGCCACACTGGCGGCCCCGCCCGCAGTAACTGCGACGCCCGAGGCCGTCGCCAAAGAGGTCAAAGAGAGCCTTAAGCGGCTCCGGGCGGAGTCCAGGGATGCCGAAGCGCCGCCCGCGAAAATGCCCGAATTCAAAGGCGTGGAATCCAAGGCGGTGGAATCCAAAGCCGCCGAACCCAAAGCGGCGAAAAGCGTGCATGCCGACGCCCCTGCCGCCGCGCTGGTGCCGGTCGAGACGGCGTAGCGCTGTGACCTTCCGTGTGGGCCACATCGCCATCGCCGGGCGCCCCAATGTCGGTAAGTCGACTCTGCTCAACCAGCTGATCGGCGCCAAGCTCTCGATCACCTCGCGTAAGGCGCAGACCACACGCCATCGCATTTTGGGGGTTCTGACCAATGCTGCCGCGCAATACATTTTTCTCGATACGCCCGGCTTTCAAAAGCGTTACCGCAGTCATCTCAATCAGGCGATGAACCGCTCGGTCAGCGATGCGCTGTCCGCTGCCGACGTGGTGGTGCATGTGATTGAGGCCGCCGGGTTCAAGCCCGAAGACGAACAGGTTGCAGCGCTGTTGTGGAATGACGCCCATGCCACGCCGCCGGTGGTACTGGTGATCAACAAATCGGATCGCGTCAAAAATCCTGCCAGCCTGTTGACCCTGATGGCCGATGCCCACGCGCGCCATGCCTATGCAGCCATCATCCCGCTCTCGGCCAAGACCGGCAAGAGTGTGGATCTATTGCTCACAGAACTGGCGCAGCATCTTCCCGAAGGGGAAGCCATTTATGGCCCCGACACCCTGACCGACCGCTCGGAGCGTTTTCTCGCGACCGAAATCATCCGCGAAAAAGTGTTCCGCCTCTCTGGTGAAGAAGTCCCCTATGGCTGTGCCGTCACTATCGAAAAATTCGAGGAAGAGGGCAACCTGCGGCGAATTCACGCCACCGTGCTGGTGGACCGCCCCGGACACAAATCGATCCTGGTCGGTGCCAAGGGTGAGCGCATGAAGCGCATCGCGACCGAAGCACGCCTCGACATGGAGCGCTTGTTTGGCGCAAAAATATATCTGGAAGTATTCGTCAAGGTTAAGGGCGGCTGGGCTGACAGCGCTTCGATGCTGCGCTCGCTCGGCTATCAGTGAGCGGCTGCGCCATGCCCGCCTCGAAACCGCGCGCACCGATTCACGAAGAGCAGCGTGCCTATGTGCTGCACAGCTACCCCTACAGTGAAACCAGCCTGATCGTTGAACTGTTTACCCGTGCCAGCGGGCGCGTGCCGCTGGTGGCCAAAGGGGTGAAGCGCACACGCTCACAGAGCGCCGCGCTGATGCAGTTTCAACCATTCAACGTCTCCTGGTCCGGTCGTGGCGATCTGCGCACTCTCAAAAAAGCCGAATGGCAGGGCGGCGTGCCCCACCTGCCGCCGGCGCGACTGTTTTGCGGCTTCTATCTCAATGAGCTCATGCTCAAATTGCTGGCGCGAGACGACGCCCACGAGCAACTGTTTGACAGCTACGAAAGCACGCTGGTGCGTCTCGCCAGCGGTGACGCTGAAGCTGGCGTCCTGCGCGGTTTTGAAAAAGCCCTGCTGCGTGAAACCGGCTACGCCCTGGCGTTGACTATCGATGCATTCTCGGGTGACGCAGTGCACGGCGCGGAGCGCTACACCTATGTTCCCGGTCGCGGCCCCAGGCGGCTGGTCAATGGCGATGCGCAAGCGATCGACATCAGCGGCCAAACTCTGCTCGACATTGAGAGCGACGATTACGCGCACCCGCGCACTGCATCCGAAGCCAAACTGCTGATGCGCATGCTGGTACAGCATCAGATGAACGGCCGCCCGCTGGCCACGCGCCAGGTCTTCTCGCAACTCCTCGAACTATGACCACTGCTCTCAAACTCGGCGTCAACATCGACCACATCGCCACCCTGCGCCAGGTGCGCGGCACACCGTATCCCGATCCGGTTAAAGCCGCGCTCGAAGCCGAAGCCGCCGGTGCCGACCTCATCACCCTACATCTGCGCGAAGACCG
>JANOYK010000221.1:0-3338 GCA_031428855.1 Burkholderiales bacterium
AACCCGGCACTGGCGTTGTTGCAGGAGGCCGGCGTGCAGCTTGGTGCCACCATCGTGCCGCTGTATGCGGCCACACCGCAAGCCATCGACGCGGCCTTCGCTTCGATGCGCCAACAGAAAGTGGATGCCTTGCTGGTGCTGCCGTCGCCACTGGTCACGCAGCAGAGCGCGCAGATTGCCCAATTGGCCCTGCAACAGCGCTTGCCGGTGTCGGCACCCTATGCGCCTCTTGCCGAGGCCGGTTGCCTGATGAGCTATGGCGTCAACCTGCTCGACAACATGCGGCGCTCAGCCACGCTGGTCGACAAGATTTTCAAGGGCCGCAAGCCGGCTGATCTGCCGGTCGAGCAGCCGGTGAAGTTTGAACTGGTGATCAACGGCAAGACCGCCAAGGCGCTCGGCCTGAAGATTCCGCAGGCCTTGCTGATATTGGCTGACCGGGTGATTGAGTGAATACCAGATGAACAGCGCTGAATGCACAGTAGAGCGATTGGTCAGACTCTCGCTATCCAATACTGGGGCCGGCGCCGGTGTCCTGCAAGCGCGAGCACTTCTATTGCATCGCCTGCCTCGCGAAACAGCGCGTTGCAGGGAAACCCGGCAATGCGGCAGCGGCGGATATCCGGTGCTAGTTCAAGCGGAAACTGCCGCGGCGCGCGGCAAATGCGCTCAATCACCACGTCAAACGCCTCAAAATAGCGCAGGCCAGTCCGGCCCGGCGGGAGGCATAAAAGTCGATCAGCTCAAGGTGCTCAAGGCGAGCGCCGGGGTGGAAGAAGTATTTCAACGCAAACGTGCGAGCGCTTCCTGACGCACCTGTTCACCGGGTATGCGCTGGACCGCGCCGCTATCGATTTGCGCCGCGCGCCGCGCCGCCTCGGCAAACCACAGTTGTTCGGTTTCGGCTTCCGGGATATCGTCAAGGCTTGCCAGAAGTTGTTCCGCCAGCGCGGCACGCTCCTTGACAGGCAGCCGGAGGGCTTGTTGGCCAAGTGCTTCCGTGGTCATGGTCGAATCCTTTCACGCCAATCAATCGAAGTGGAAATCATACATCGACAGGGTCTGCCTGCACCCTGGAAGCCAACACGGTGGCCTTCGCAACGTGGGCCAAACTGCGCGTCGATGCGGTGATCGTGCAACCAACCCGGTTCGAGTTGGTGATCAACGGCAAGACCGCCAAGGCCTTGGGGTTGAAGATTCCGCAGTCATTGCTGATCAGCGCGGAGCGGGTGATTGAATGAGAAATTGCTTTACGGGCTTTCGAACCGGTTTTGGTCATCGGCATGAAATCGTTGGTGGGAGCCATTCTTCATCGTTTTTCAGAGAGGAATTCGCATGATTCACCGCCGCAAACTTCTCACGGTGTTTGGCGCGGGCGCATTTGCCGCCGCGTTTTCTTCGCTCGCACAGCCGCCGGGCAAGCCAGCGGGAAAAATCTGGCGCATCGGCATTCTGGTGGCGCGCGCGCGCCCGCCTTCACTTGAGGCCGATTACCTGGGCGCGTTCGTCAAGCGCATGCGCGAGCTCGGTTATGTCGAAGGTAAAAATCTCCTCATCGAGTGGCGCTTTGCCGATGGCGACGTTGCGCGCCTGCCGGCGCTGGCGGCGGAGTTGGTACAGGCAAAGGTCGATGTCATTCTCGCCAACGGCAATCAGGCGATCAGTGCGGCAATGCGGGCTACCGCTACGCTCCCCATCGTGATGGGCAATGCCGGCGACCCCGTCGGTGCCGGCTTTGTGCAGAGTCTGGCGCGGCCAGGCCGCAATATCACCGGGCTGTCGACGCTGGGCGTCGACATCAGTGGCAAGCATCTGCAATTGCTGCGCGAAATTTCTCCCAAACTGGCGCGCGTGGCGGTGCTGACAGAACCGGCCAACGTGACCCAGACCTTGGCGCTCAAAAACATTCAGGCTGCGGGGCAACAGACCGGCGTAACGATTGTCCCGGTCGAGTCGGGCAATGCCGGCGAGATTGACAGCGCATTTGCACGCATGGAAAAATCCCGGGTACAGGGGTTCATCCTGCTCAGCACGCCGCATTTCATGCAACACCGCGCGCGCATTGCCCAACTGGCGCTCAAACAGCGCCTGCCTTTCATCAGCGCCTACCGCGAGTACGTCGATGCCGGTGCGCTGCTCAGTTACGGCCCGAGCCTGGGCGGTCTCTACCGGCACGCAGCCACCCATGTCGACAAAATTTTGAAGGGTGCCAAACCGGCCGACCTGCCGGTGGAGCAACCGACCATCATCGAGATGTTCATCAACGGCAAGACCGCGAAGGCGCTCGGGCTGAAGCTTCCGCAATCGTTGCTGATCAGTGCGGACAAGGTGATTGAATGAAACAACGCTCGAGCGCGCGCCTTCCACTGTCTGAACACGCGACGGCTGGGGTTCACGCCTCCTGTCGCAGCGCGCCGTGAAGGGCAAGCGTCCGGCGTTCACCTGCCAATACCCCACCCGCACACTAGAATACGCGCGGGGGACGTTTCCCCCGGAAACCCGCTTCCACCATCCTCCTCAATGGCTATCCGCCTCCGCCTGTTTGCCAAATACGCCGCGCTGATCGTCGCGCTGGTGGGCGGCGCGCTGGTCGCGAGCGGCGCGATCAGCCTTTACTTTGCCTATGGCGAGAGCCGCCAGGCGCTGCTCGCCCTGCAGCGCGAGAAGGCCGACGCGGCCGCCTACCGCATCGAGCAGTATGTGCGCGGCCTCGAGCATGAGATCGGCTGGACCGCGCTGCCGCGCGTGCAGGAAGGCTCGTCTGCCTCGGAGCAGCGCCGCATCGAGTTCCTCAAGCTCTTGCGCCAGGCGCCGCAGATCACCGAGGCGGTATGGATCGACCGTCATGGCGACGAGCAGGTGCGCGTGTCGCGTCTGGCGATGGACGCGCTGGCGGCCTCGACCAATCTGAAAAGCGACCCGCGCGTGGTTGGCTCGCAGGATGGCCGCACCTATTTTGGCCCGGTGACTTTCCGCAAGGACACCGAGCCTTACATGGCGATTGCGCGCGCGGCCGGCGGGCAGGACGGCGGCACCACGGCAGTCGAGGTCAACCTCAAGTTTGTCTGGGACGTGGTCTCGCAATTGCGCGTCGGCAAGGCCGGCATCGCGTATGTCGTCGATGCCGATGGTCATTGGGTGGCGCACCCGGACATCAGCCTGGTGCTGCAGAAGCTCGACTTCGCCAGGCAGCCGCAAATGATCGCGGCACGCGCGGCGCGGGCTGCGGGTGCTGACGTGGGCACGGGTATCGGGCCCGAAGCGCCGGGGCTGCGCCAGCTTGAAGTGCGCACGCGCGACGGCAAGGACGTGTTGGTGGCCTACGCAGGCATTCCCTC
>JANOYK010000222.1:0-1697 GCA_031428855.1 Burkholderiales bacterium
GTGGATGGCGACGGCAAACGATGCCGCGCGCATTCCCGATCCGCTGCTTAACCGCATGAACGTCTACCAGATCGAAGCGCCGGATCACGATGCCGCTTGCCGCATTGCGCGCTCGATCTACAAGGAAATCCGCGACAGCCATGAGTGGGGCGCGCAATTTCCCATGGCGCTCGATGGCGCTGTGCAGGTCAAACTCGCTGCCAACGGCCCGCGTGAAATGCGGCGCCTGCTGGGGCAAGCATTCGGCAGCGCCAAGCTGGCCGAACGCGGTGAGGTGTCGGTGGACGACATCCGCGATGCGCAAAGCAAACGGCGCAGCATCGGGTTTTGAGCCACACCGATCGCCCAACCCGTCACTGCACCCGTCACCACACCGAAAGCGCCCGTGTTCCTCTGGGACAACATCGGCGAGACGCGCATCTGCTTTGATGGCGCGGATGCCGCCGGTGCGGGTCTCGCAGCCTGGCTTGATGCCTGCACCGTGCCGATTGCGATGCACGATCACGCACGCGCCGGCATCCTCGGCACCGCCACGCTGCTCCATTGCGGCGGACGTCATCTGCTCCTCACCGCCGCACATTTGTTTGATAGTGCAACATCGAGCGGCAACTGGCTGATCCCCGAGCGCGCTTCTGGACACCTGCTCTCGCTTGAGGGCGCGCAGGTGCAGTTCATCCAGGGCGCCGACATCGCCTTGATTGATCTCACGCGCACGCCAGCACGGCCGCGCCTGTGGCGTGCGCGCGCCGCCATCCCCGCGTCTCTCGCTTTGCGCGCCCGCTTTCCCGTGCATCGTCACAAGCAGCATGGCACCACCCCGCATGGCACCACCTACTGTCTCGCCGGTTATCCCGCCGCATGGTCACGCTTTGAGCGCGGCTATCTTGCGGCCAAACGGCTCACCATCACCACTACAGGCACGGCTACAGGCACCACTACAGGCACCACCGCAGGCACGGCTACACGCGCGGCTACACGCACCACGGCCCGGCCCGAGGCAGAGACGGCGGCGCGGCAGCGGCATGACAGCGCGCGCGAACTGCGCTGTCTGTACGGGCGCACCGCCGAACGCAGCGACGGGCAAGTCATCCACACACCGGCATTGGAAGGTATGAGCGGTGCAGCGATTTGGGAAGTCGAGCGCGCCAACGGCAGCGCTGTCTTGCATCTGGCTGGCGTACAGTCCGCCTTCATGCACAGCCGCTACCTGCGTGGCGATGCGGCCGGGGCGTGTGATCTGTTTTCCCGCAGGTAGGTGTCCGAAGACCCTTGGTACGCAACACTCTTATCGCGCATGCGCCGAAAATCAGCGCCCACCAACGATCTTGGGCCAATGCCCAAACCGCGCCTGCTACAAAAGCAAGACTTGAACTCCGGCCTGCCGCCGGATAAACCGGCCCAGCAGCGGCACCGCAAACGAATATTTGCCGTGGCGGTTGCGATAGACCAGGCCCGCAGCGGCCAGCGCCGACAGCAGTTGATTGACCTGGCTCGGCGACATTTCCTTGGCGAGTTTGATTTTTGATTGCAGCGAAATTTCCTTGCCGGTGAACTCAAAGTCGGCATCTTCAGCCGCTGGCAAGGTGGCAATGACAGACAGCAAATCGCGCTGGCGGTCGGTCGCGCGCGACCACCGGCCCGCGAAAAAATCGGAGTCCAGTTTCTGCACGATCTCGGCAACCGGCACGCTCAGGCGC
>JANOYK010000223.1:0-6740 GCA_031428855.1 Burkholderiales bacterium
CGCGAAGCCAGTATCGGTCACCACCACATTGGCCTCGCGCGAGAGCAGCAGGCTGAACGGGTCAATGTTGGACGAGCCAACGGTGGCCCAGTGATCGTCCACCACCGCCACCTTGGCGTGCAAAAAACTTTTGCTGTATTCGACAACGCCAATGCCGGCCCCAAGCAGATGGCGGTAGAGCGACTGCGTAGCCGCTTTCATGATCGGGTGGTCGCTCGGCCCCTGCATGATGATGGTCACCGTCACCCCGCGCAGCGCAGCGCCGCGCAACGCACCAAAAAAATGCCGCGATGGCAAAAAATAGCCGCATGCCATCAAAATATTTGAGCGAGCTGCGCGAATCGCATCCAGATACGCATCTTCAATCTCAGTGCGGTGCAACACATTGTCGCGAATCGCCAGCGCGGCACGGACTGTGCCGCCCGATGCCGGCTGCCCCGCCATTGCCGGGGCGCGCACCAGCGCCCGCGCGCGCATGCTCGCCATCGCCGTCATGGTCCACAAATGGCGCGCAGCGGCGTGAATCTGCGCCACCAGCGGGCCTTCGATCCGCACCGCGTAATCAAATCGCGGCGGCACCTCGTGCGGCGTGTTCGAGTCGTCGATGATGTTAATGCCGCCAGCGAACGCACAGGAAGTGCGGGCAGAAGCGGCAGTGGAATCGCGCATGCCAGTATTGGTGCCGGTGCCATTGGCGGCACCAACGGTTGTGCCAACCGGGGTGTCCACAGCGGTGCCAACACCGGTGCCAGCGGCAGCGCCATCAATCACCACCAGCTTGCGGTGCATGCGGCGCATGCCTCGCACCGGCCGCCACAGCACCGGCCGGTGGAAATCGAGCACGCGCGCGCCGCTGGCGGCGAGGCGGCGGCGGTAATCCTCCGGCATATCGCGCGCGCCAAAGCCATCGACCAGCACCTGCACCCGCGCGCCGCGCGCCGCCGCCGCGCACAGGCGCTCCACCACCGCGTTGGCAGTGGCATCCTGCGCAAAAATATAGGCTTCCAGAAAAATTTCCTGGCGCGCCAATTCGAGCGCCGCCAGCAGCGCCGGAAAATATTCACGGCCCGAATTGAGCAGGTCGATCCGGTTGCCCGCCACGAAACGCAGCTTCATGCCAGCGCCAGCCTGGCGTGCAGCCCGATGTGATCGGACAAGCGGTGCAGATGATGCAGCACACGCGCTTCCTGCACCACCAGCGCACGGGTGTAAATGCGGTCGAGCCGCAAAAACGGCAGGCGGCCGGGAAAGGTGCGCGGCGGTTTGCTGCCGGCACCGGTGAAGCTGTCCCGCACGCCGACTTCAGCGAGCTGCGGCTCGACCCGGTTGCGCCAGTCGTTGAAATCACCCGCCAGCACCACCGGCTCATCCATGCCAACGCGGTTGCGCAAGGTTTCCATGATGAACGCCATCTGGCGCGTGCGCACGCTCTCGGTCAACCCCAAATGGATGCAGAAACAATGCACGCGCCGGTGATGGATGTGCAACACCGCATGCAGCAAGCCGCGCGCCTCGAAGCGGTGCATCGACATATCATCGTTGGTAGCCGACTCGACCGCATAGCGCGACAGGATTGCATTGCCGTGATGGCCGTGTGCATACACGGCGTTGCGGGCGTAATGCACTTCGGGCCAATGATGCCCGGCCAGAAACGGCCCCTGCTCCTGGGCCGGCCAGTCGGCGAAGCGCTGCGCGTGGCGCGCATGGCGGCCCTGCACTTCCTGCAGGAACACGACATCGGGCTTCAAGGCATCGAGCTCAGACTTGATGTCATGCACGATCACGCGGCGGTTCAGCGGCGACAGGCCCTTGTGCATGTTGAGACTGGCGACGGAAAACGTGGAATGCACGGCACACCATTAATGAGCGGATTGAACCGATCATACGCCACGGTGCCAGAGCGCCTATTTGCGCTGGCGCAAAAGCCGGATAATTGCAGTGCCTTCTTCAGCCTGTTGCCACACCAGTTCTCCACCCTATTGTCCAGCCTGACTAGCCGCGCCCCAGTCACCCTTGTAACGCCAGCTAGTCCACCATTGCCCCGCCCATGCCCAACAGCCACGCCCCGCTTCGCACCGTGTTTTTTATTTCCGACGGCACCGGCATCACCGCCGAGACGTTCGGCCACTCGCTGCTGACCCAATTCGAGGGCCTGCCGACCCGGCAGACGCGCATGCCGTTTGTTGATTCACTCGACAAGGCGCACGCCTGTGTCGCCGCCATCAACGCGGCGCACCAGACTGACAAGATCAAACCGATCGTGTTCAACACCCTGGTCAACAACGAGACCAGCGCGGTAGTGCATACGGCGAACGCGCTGATCCTCGATTTGTTCCAGGCCTTCATCGATCCGCTCGAAAAAGAACTCGGCCTCAAATCGACCCACACCATCGGCCGCTCGCACAGTGCCACCAAAAACAAGCAGGAATACGCCAACCGGATCGAGGCGATCAACTTCAGCCTCGCACATGACGACGGCCAGACCGACAAAAATCTCTCAGAAGCCGACGTAATTCTGGTCGGCGTGTCGCGCAGCGGCAAGACTCCCACCTCGCTTTATCTCGCGCTCACCTTTGGCCTGCGTTGCGCCAACTACCCGCTGATCCCGGAAGATTTCGAGCGCATGCAGTTGCCCAAATCATTGGTGAGCCATCGCAGCAAATTGTTCGGCCTCACGATTGAGCCGCAGCGTCTGGCCGAGATCCGCCACGAGCGCAAGGCCAACAGCAAATACGCATCGATTGAAAACTGCCGCTACGAAGTGGGAGAAGGCGAGGCCTTGATGCGGCGCGAGGGCATCCGCTGGCTGTCGACCACCACCAAGTCGATTGAAGAAATTGCCACTACCATCATGCAGGAGATCAAGCTGGAGCGGCGCGTGTTGTAGACCGGGTGGTGTGCAGAGGCGGCCGACACTCCCGCTTACTTGCGCGCGAGCTCTTCGGCAAACGGCGGATAAAGCGGCTTCAAGTGCTTGGTGACGCGCTCCAGCGTGGCCGTATCGTTGCCGCGCTTGGCGAGCAGGCCCAAGCCGTACCAGGCAAAGATATCCTGACTATCAAGTTCAAGCGCGCGGTCGTACGCACGCACCGCCTCAACCGGGCGGCGGTTCGCCGCATGCAGGTCGCCCAGGATCACCAATGTCGTCGTCGAGGTCGGGTCCACCTGCATCGCTTTCTCAAGCGCAATCAGCGCAGCGCGCGGTTCGCCGGTCTGTTTCAACATGTTGGCGTACAGATTCCAGCCGTTGATTTCCTCCGGCAACAGTTGCGTGAGGCGCTCAAAACAATCGCGTGCAATCGCATATTCCCCCGATTGCATGTGGCCGTAGCCGGCCAGTTGCCACCATTCGCCGCGCGTGGGCTGGGCCGCGAGTTTTTGCCGCGCCAGCGTCGACAGGCCGAGCCAATCGCGCGCCTTGATGAGTGGCGCGGCCTCCTCAAATTCCTTGCGCGCACTGAATTGCCCGAGCGTGATGGCGAGCAGTTCAGGCGCCGTGTTCACCAGCATGGAGGTCACCAGTTGCGCGCAGCCGCCCGCCGTGATCGCCCCGGCAATCAACAGACATGGCAAGCGCAGGCACAGCAACCGCACGGCTGCCGCTCGCACGGCAGCTACCCGCAGACGCGCGGCCCACGTCAAGTTCCACTCTGACTTGCTCAACGCATTTTTCATTTCTTGCTCCCGCTCTGGCGCTGCCGCACCGCCTCAAACAAACACACCGCTGCCGCTGCTGCCACGTTAAGCGACTCCGCACCGCCCGGCATCGGGATCGCCGCCTGCCAGGTGGCGCGTTTGAGCAGCGCCGCCGAAATACCTGCCCCTTCATTGCCAAACAGCCACGCCACCGGCCCGCGCAAATCAAGCGCGTGCAACGCCACCTTGGCATGGGACGACGTCGCCGCCAGCGGAATCGTCAAATGTGCAATCACCTCATCCAACTCCACCCCTTCGACAATCGACAACCCAAAGTGTGCACCCTGCCCGGCACGCAGCACCTTGGGCGACCACGCATACACCGTCTTGGGCGAGCAGAACACCCGGCGCACACCGGCGGCCGCTGCGCTGCGCAACATGCTGCCCATATTGCCCGGGTCTTGCACATGCTCAAGCAACAAGCAATCCTCTGAAACCGTTGGTGGGAGCGCCTCTCGCGGTGTAGGCACAGCTGCCACCACACCTGCGCCGTGCTCCACAGCACTGATTGATTCGAGCAGCGCATCGGGCAATTGCAGCACTTCCACACCGGCACTTTTGACCAGCCGCGCAATTTCGGCGCGCTTGATGCCCGACTCGCTTACCGCCATCAACACCGGCGCGCCGCGCTTTTCAAGATAGGCCCTCACCAGATGCGTGCCGTCGAGCAACGACAATCCTTCCTTCTTGCGCGCCTGCGAGGTCGAAGCGAGCAAGCGCAAATACTTGTAGAGCGGATTCTCGCGCGAGGTGACGGTTTTGAGTTTCACGCGCCCGCCATCACAGCGCCGCAAACGCGGCGCGCATGCGCTCGCGCCGCGACACGTTGGGCAGGGGGCCGCGCGCCGCCGCCAGATTGTCAACGACGTGCAGCGGATTGCGCGTGCCGGGGATCACCACCGTGACCGCCGGGTGGCCGAGAATCCACTTGAGAAAAAATTGCGCCCATGAGCTGATGCCAAATTCTTCGCGCGCCCACTCCGGCACCGGCTTGCCGCGCACGTTGCGAAACAGCGCGCCCTCGGCAAATGGCCGGTTGATAATCACCGCCGTCTTCATCTCGGCGCACAAATCAAGCAGGCTGCGTTCCGCCTCCGGCTCGGCCAGCGAATAATTGACCTGCACCACATCGACCCGGTGCTGGCGCAGCGCGGTTTCAAGCGCACGGTGTGCGCCAGCGTGATAGTGCGTAATACCGGTCAGGCGCACCCGGCCTTCTTTTTTCCACGCCGCCAGCGTCGCCAGATGGGCATCGGTATCGGTCAGGTTATGCACCTGCATCAGGTCGAGCTTGTCTACTTTGAGCTTGGCCATCGAGTCGCGCATCTGCGCCACGCCCTCACGCTGGCCCTGAGTCCAGACCTTGGTGGCCACGAACAACTTGTCGCGCAGCTTTTCGCTTTGCATCAGGCCGCCCAGCACATTTTCCGAGCGGCCATACATTGGCGACGAATCGACCACGCGCCCGCCGCCAGCGGCGAAGGCAGCGAGGGTGGCGCGCGCCTCGCCAAACGCCGCGCTGCCGGCCGCGACATCAAATACCTGCCAGGTGCCCAGCCCCACCACCGGCACCTGCTCGCCGGTGGCCGGAATCGGGCGGGTGATGAGGTCCGCCGCCGGTTGCGCCAGCGCGTCAGACATCGCTGCCGCAGCCGACAGCGCCGCCATTGACGTTTGAAAGGCGCGCCGGTCCATCAGAGAACTCCATCATGTGCCCGTCGTTAACTCAACTGCCGATTCAAACACTGACTCATTTACTTCTTGGCCGCCGCTTCATGCTCGGCCCACACCTTGCGCGCAATCCGCACACCTTCGACCAGCGCCGGCGCGCCGCAATAGACGGCAACGTGGATGAACAACTCCTTCATCTCCTGCTTGGTCACGCCGTTGTTGATGGCACCGCGCAAATGCAGTTCAAGCTCATGCGGCCGGTTGAGCGCGCACAGCATGACGATGTTGAGCCACGAGCGCGTCTTCTTCGGAATCGTCAGTTCGCCCTTGGCATCACGCCGGCCCCAGCTCGCTCCCCACGAATGCACCGTCAGGTAATCCTGAATGTCCTCGGTAAATTCATCCTTGATCGCAAAGCCGCGATCAACATATTCACTGCCCAGCACTTCTTTACGGATGGCAAGGCCAGCGTCAAACATTTCTTTTTTGGTCGGATTGGTCATGGTGGTATCGAACGATATAAGGGTTGAAAGAGCCGCCATTGTATCGGCCTGGCCGGGCTGCGTATAATAATGACTAACCTAGCTAACTTGATCCACCCCGCGCAGTGTGGCGCTCCATCCGGTGCCACATTGCGCCTCAGCGGAGGCCCCATGCAAGTGAACATGCACGAAGCCAAAACCCATCTCTCAAAACTGGTGCAAGCGGTGCTCGACGGCGAACAAGTGATCCTCGCGCGCAACGGCCAAGCGGTGGTGCAAATCACCAAATACACCGCCGTCAAGCCCAAGCGCAAACCCGGCTCGCTCAAAGGAAAAATCTGGCTTGCCGATGGCTGGGACAGCCCGGAGACGAACCGGATGATTAATCACATGATGATTCCGAAAAACATCTTTCCGGATGAGCCGGTTGCGCTGTTCGTGCGAGAGCCACAGACACCTTATGTGGTGACACTGCGCAAACCGGCCGCACAAAAACGCACAGCGCGAAAAACAGCCAAGCGCACGGCATGAAGCTGCTGCTCGACACCCATATCGCCATCTGGTGGCTGGCGGGGAGTCCGCGATTGGGTGCTCGCTCGCGCGGGTTGATCCAGGAGAGCGACTGTGCCGTGAGCGCGGCAACCTTGATTGAAACGCGCTTTCTTGCGCTGGCCGGCCGCGCCGAAATCCCGGATCTGTCTGTCATCGTCCAGCATCTGGAACAGGATGGCATTGCGCTCCTCCCGCTGGCAGCACATCACATCGCACAAAGCACACGGTTTGAAAACAGTCACGCTGATATTTATGACCGATTGCTGCTGGGTGCCGCCGCATCAGAAAATCGCATACTGCTGACGCGCGATGCAGCGCTGCTGGCGCTGGCAAAAAAAG
>JANOYK010000224.1:0-3346 GCA_031428855.1 Burkholderiales bacterium
GTTGATGACGTTGAGCACGCCCCAAACCAGCGAGAAGCCGACCGCGATGCAGGCGTACAGGCCGCCCAGCATGAGGCCATTGGCGAGAGCTTGAAGCATTGGCGAATCAGTGCTGCTGCACGGGCAGCGCCCTTACGTGAATGTGGATCGAGCGGTTGATGGATTGCAAAACTGTGGATAAAGGACTTGCGGAATCGATATGGATGACGGCACCGTGCCAGCTTGGCCGGGCACAGTGCCGCCAGCCGTTTTTTACTTTACCGCCTGCAGCGAACCCTGCTTGATCGCCTCGGGGAACAGCACCACCACCTTGCCGCCCTGCACCTGCACAATCGGTAAATCGCGGCCTTGGTTCATGCCATTGGCACCGAACTTGATCGGGCCGTAGAAGGTCGCCACATCGAGCTTGGCCAACTGCTCGCGCACCTTGTCTTTGTCGATTGACCCGGCTTTTTCAATCGCCATCTGCAAGGCAATCAGCGCGGCAGCCGACGAGGCATGCACGTAATCCGGGTCGGCCTTCATGCGGCCCACGAACTCCTTGTAAAACTCGGCGGTGGAGCCGAACACATCACCGGTCTTGTAGGTGAGCGCGTGGTGCCACCACGAGGCCGAGGTGATGCCATCGGCCAAGGGGCCGAGCGCGTCGGTGAATTCTTTGTAAGACGGGCCGGTAATCATGGTGATGATCGGCGCTTTGACGCCCAGTTCGCTCATCTGTTTGCGCGCCAGCACCAAGTCTTGCGTGTAGCCGGTGACGTAAATCCAGTCGGGTGCGGCGGCCTTGATCTTCGACATCGCGGCGGCGTGGTCAAGCGTGCCGACCGGATAGAGCTCGTTGTAAACGATGGTGAGGCCGGCCTTTTCGGCGTAGCCCTTCATCTCCACCGCCATCGCGCGTGGAAACACATCTTCGCGTCCCAGAATGGCGACCTTCTTGGCGTTCGGGAATTGTTTGGTGAACATCGTCACCATGTTGGCGACGATGCCGCCGTTGGGTGCCAGCGTGCCGAAGAGATTTTTGTAGCCCTGGTTGAACACCGATTCACTCGACGCCACCGGGGCCATCACCGGAATGCCATAGCGTTCGGCCACACCGGCCACCACTTTGGTGTGGCCGGAGCCGAACGGTGAGGTGAGGAACGCCACCTTGTCCTGTGTAATCAATTTTTCTGCCATCGCCTGCGCACGTTTCTCGTCGGTCTGATAGTCATAGGTAATCAGTTCAACCTTCATCTTCTTGCCGCCAACATTGATGCCGCCGGCCGCGTTGACGCGCTTCAACCACATGTCATAAGCGACCTGCTGCTTCCTGCCTTCGTCGGCGAGGCCGCCGGTGAGGGCCAGCGGTGCGCCGATTTTGATGACATCCTGCGCGAAGGTCGGCAGCGCTGCCAGGGTAAGCGCCGCGAGCAGGGTAGCTCTGAGAAGAGTGTGTTTCATGTGTGCTCCTTGGTGAGTCGAGGGTTGGACAACGGGAACGCTGCTGAGCTCTGCCACTGTTGAAACCGGGATGACCAGCGGTTGCTTCCGGGGAGCAATCCACGTGCCATCAAACCACTTGCCATGATTGTTATGTGCCAATTTACGGATGTGCCCGGCCGAACCAGCCACTAATGCGCGACCACAGGATGCGCCAAAACAATCGTCCTGCATCCAGCGGCGCAGCCTCGACGTGCGCCTCAGTGCGTGCTTTGGTGGGCGCGAGCGGCACTGGCTCTGTCGCCGCTGCCGCGCTCATCAACGGGCTTGCTTCGATCCGCTCGCGCAGGTTGGCAGCGAAATCGCACGTCAGTGCTGCCGCCAACTCCTTGACAATCGCGCCGCGTGAAAACTGGGCGAGTGGCCCGGTCAGACTGTAATCCACCTTGACATCCACGCGGGTGCTGGCGGCATTCAATTCGATCAGCGCGAAGCTGGCTTCCCCTTTGGCGCGTGAACCGCTTTTGCGGTCGGCACCGCTGCCGCTGAACGTGCCGCACCACGCCGCATCGTCGCGCCGCACCGCGCCCGATCCCAAAAACGCGCCGGTGATGGGGCCAAGCTTGACCGTGAACAACAAATCGATATCAGCACCCTGTTCCGCCGGGCGCGGCGCGCCCTGCAAGGCAGCGCCCGGCATGCAGGCCACCAGCATCGGCTCGTCGGCAAAGGCCGGCCAGACCACGGCGCGCGCAAACGGCAGCGTGAACGATTGTTCAAGTTGCATGGGTTGCTCCCATCGCTCCCGCTGTGCTCACGGCGCTCACCGCTCCAACGACTCCCACCGATCCCACAACGCCTGCCACCCCCGCGCGCTCGCGCAAGACGCGCGTGATCGCGCGCACGATGCCCTGATAACCGGTGCAGCGGCACAAGTTGCCGGCCAGCTCCTGGCGGATGCGCGCCTCGTCTGCTGCGCCGGTCAAGTGCGGCAGGCGCGTCACGATGTCGCGCGCGGTAATCAGCATGCCTGGCGTGCAAAACCCGCATTGCAGCGCATGCTCGGCTGAGAACGCTGCACGCAGTTGATCCATCAGCGCATCGCTTTCAAAGCCCTCAATGGTGCGCACCTGCGCACCATTGCAGCGCACCGCGAACTGAATACACGAGCGCGCCGGTGCGCCGTCGAGTTCGATGGTGCAAGCGCCGCAGACGCCGTGCTCGCAGCCTAAGTGGGTGCCGGTCAGGCCCTCCTGCTCGCGCAGAAAATCGGCCAAGTGGGTGCGCGGCTCAACCGCCGCTGCCACCGCGCGTCCGTTGATGTGCAGAGTGATGGGGTTCATGAGGGATGCGCCGCCGCCGTTGCCGTAGTTACCGCAGTTGCCATTGCCACCGCGCGCCGCAGCGCTGCCAGATGCATTTGAAATTCGTAAGGTTCGTCACAGCCCGCCGCGCGCACCTCGGCCGCCATCACCGCCGCATCGCCAGCCAGCACTGCATCCACATCGCGCACCAGATGCGGGGCCGATGCCGTGGCACCGATCACGGCGCGGCGCACGCCGCGCGCCGGATCAATCAGCACCGCGCCAATCGCTTCGGCGAACTCACCCGACTTGCGGCAAAACTTGAAATAGCCAAAGCGCATACCACGGGTGATGACCTGAGATCCGCTCTGGTAGCCATTCTCAGAGCATTTCCGGATCCGCACCCCGGCAAGAATTTCGTCCTCGCGCAGTGCCGTGGTGAAAGCGGCCTGCATGAAATCGCCACTTGCCATTTCGCGCCGGCCCGGGTTCGATCCATCTTGGCCATCGATCACATACACCGCATCCAGCAGCAGCATGGTGCTGACCCAATCGGCCGCCGGGTCTGCATGCGCCAAGCTGCCGCCAATGGTGCCGCGGTTGCGCACCGCGCGGTAGGC
>JANOYK010000225.1:0-2287 GCA_031428855.1 Burkholderiales bacterium
CGGCGTGGATCGGGTTCACCGGGTTGATGGCGTTGATCGCGTTGTTGGGCTGATCGACGCTGCGTTTAACCGCCTGATCACGGCGCTCGCCATCATCGCCAGCCTCACGCTGCTGGCGATGATGCTGGTGATCTGCGCTGACGTGCTGTTGCGCAACGTTGCGGTGCCGGGCCTGCCACGCGGGGTCGGCTGGAGCAACGAAGTCTCCGAGTTGATGCTCTACGGCATCGCCATGCTCTCCGCTCCCTTGCTGCTGCGGCAGGGGCGGCATATTCGCGTCGATATCCTGCTGCGCGTGCTGCCGCCCAAGCTGGCGTATGCCTGCGAGTGGATCGGCGACATCACCGGTTTCCTGTGCTGCCTGTGGCTGGTCTGGTATGGCGGCGCCGCCACCTTCAGAAGCTACACATCCGGCGCGCAATCGATCAAAACCCTGGTGATGCCGGAGTGGTGGTTTCTTGCGCCCTTGCCGGCATGCTTTGCCTTGCTGGCGGTTGAATTCGTGTTTCGTATGCGGCGGCTGGCACTGGCAGCGCAGGTAGCGCGCAGTGATGCTGTGTCAGCCAGTTAATACAGAAATCTGTATGATAGATACACGCCACCAGAGATGAGCCAAACGCATGAAAACCACCCTGGATTTAGACGATGCCCTGATGCGCAACGCCAAGGCGTTCGCCGCACGGCAGGGCCGCAGCCTGACACGCCTGATTGAAGACAGCCTGCGAATTCACATGCGCGCCAAAAAACCAGCGGCGCTGCGGCGGTCACCGGTGATTCATGTCTACCGCGGCAAAGGTGGTCTGCGGCCGGGGATCGATCCAGCCAGTAACCGCTCCCTGCTTGACGCTGCGGACGGTCTCTGAATGATTCCGGACGTGAATGTGCTGGTGGCGGCGTCGCGCACCGACCATCCGCAACATCGGGCTGCCACCGCATGGATCAAAACAGCGCTGAAGGAATGCGCGTCGGGTGCCACCTTCCTGTTGCTGCCGATGGTGGTGGCGAGCTGCCTGCGTCTGGTCACCAATCCAAAAATTTTTCCTGATGCCACGCCAATTGAGGATGCCATCGGCTTTATTGATTCGCTGATGGCGCTGCCGGAGGTGGAAATGCCGGCTCTTGGCGCAGAATGGCCGCTGTTGCGGCAGGCCTGTCTCGACAAAAATCTGCGCGCGAATGCCTTGCCGGATGCCTGGCTGGCGGCAGCGGTAGTACAGCTCGGCGATCATCTGGTGACGTTCGATACCGGCTTCAAAAACCTGCTGCGACATGGGCAATACACCCTGTTGGCAAGCGCATGAGCTGGCAACTGGCCGCGTGGCTGATGCTGGGCGGCTCCACCTTTTTGCTGTTCCTCGGCCTGCCGGTGGCATTCTCGTTTCTGGTCATCAACCTGGTCGGCGCAGTGCTATATCTGGGGGGCGAGCCGGGGTTGATTCAACTGGCACGCAACAGCGTCAACTCGTTGATGAGTTTTTCGCTCACACCGATTCCGCTGTTTGTGCTGATGGGCGAGGTGCTGTTTCACACCGGCCTTGCAGTCAAGGTAATTGACGGCATCGAGCGCCTGATTCGCCAGGTGCCGGGCCGCCTCGCCGTCGTCGCGGTCGTCGCAGGCACCGTGTTCTCGGCCATCTCCGGCTCTACCATCGCCACCACCGCCATGCTCGGCAGTCTGATGCTGCCGGTGATGCTCAGCAGAGGCTATCACCCCACCATTGCCGCCGGGCCGATCATGGCAATTGGCGCAGTCGATATGCTGATTCCGCCGTCGGCGCTCACCGTGTTATTGGGCTCGCTCTCGGGCATTTCGATTTCCAAACTGTTGATCGGCGGGGTACTGCCGGGCCTGCTGCTCTCAGTCGCGTTTGTGTTCTACATCGTGATCCGCGTGAAGCTCAAACCGTCCCTCGCCCCCAACACCGCGCTGACCGAATATCACGGCTGGGAAAAACTGCGCCCGTTCGTGCAATACGTGATTCCACTGGTTTCCATCTTCGCCATCGTGGTGGCCTCAATGGCAGCGGGCTGGGCCACACCTACCGAGTCAGCCGCCATCGGTGCGTTCGCCACGCTGGTGCTGGCCATGCTGTACCGCGCTCTCACGCTGAAAAACCTGATGGCCTCACTGCGCGGCACGGTCGGCATCTCGGGCATGATTTTGTTCATCATCGTCGGGGCCACCACGTTCGCACAAATCCTGTCGTTTTCGGGGGCATCGAACGGCCTGGTCGAACTCATCACCGGCCAGGGCCTGCCGCCGTGGGCGGTCATCGCCGGCATGATG
>JANOYK010000226.1:0-3629 GCA_031428855.1 Burkholderiales bacterium
TGCGCTCAAGGTCAACGGCCCCTACGTGCTGGGGGCGGACTTCAGTCTGGCCGACATCCCGGTTGGCCTGGTGGTGAACCGCTGGTTTTCGCTCAAGGATGTTGAGCGGCCGCACTATGCGGCGCTGGCGGCCTACTACGAACTGCTCACCGAGCGGCCCGCGTACCGCGCACACGGCCGCAATGGTCTGCCTTGATCTGCGCAGATATTGAGTAGTTCATAAACACGAAACCCGCTCCAGGAGCGGGTTTCAGGGCATCATCTAGAAAAGAATGGCTCAGGGAGCCATTCTCGGGGAGACTGTCTAGTACGGATTAAGAATCGCGTCGCGCGTGATCTCGGCCGGGCTGCGCAAGCCGCACAGCGCCATGCTGATATCAAATTCTTTTTGGATGATCTCCAGCGCCGTGGTGACGCCAGGCTGACCGAGAGCACCCAAACCGAAGTTGAAGGCGCGGCCGATCATGGTGCCTTTGGCGCCGTGCGCGAGCGCTTTGAGCAGGTCTTGCCCGCTGCGGATGCCGCCGTCCATCCACACTTCGATCTTGTCGCCCACCGCATCGACGATCGGTGGCAACGCTTTGATGGATGAACTGGCACCATCGAGTTGCCGCCCGCCATGATTGCTCACCACGATGGCATCGGCACCGGAGCGCACTGCGAGCTTGGCGTCTTCGACATCCTGAATCCCTTTGAGGATCAGCTTGCCGCCCCATTCGTTTTTGACCCATTCGACCACGCCCCAATCGAGCGTGGGGTCGAACTGTGACGCCGTCCATTTCGAGAGCGAGACGATGCCTTCTGCGCCCTTGACATGGCCCATGATGTTGCCGAACACTTTGCGCTTGGCCCCGAGCATGCGCAGGCCCCAGGCCGGTTTGGTCATCAGATCCAACACGTTGCCGGCGGTGATTTTGGGCGGCACTGTCATGCCGTTTTTCAAATCCTTGTGGCGCTGGCCGATGATCTGCAAATCGAGCGTCAGCACCAGGGCGGAGCACTTGGCGGCTTTGGCGCGGGCAATCAGACGCGTGATGAAGTCGCGGTCGCGCATCACATACAGCTGAAACCAGAATGGCTTGGTGACGGCTTCGGCCACGTCCTCAATCGAGTTGATGCTCATGGTCGAGAGCGTGAACGGCACGCCGAATTTTTCAGCGGCGCGCGCGGCGAGAATTTCGCCATCGGCCCATTGCATGCCGGTGAGGCCGACCGGCGCGAGCGCAGCCGGCATCGCGACTTTTTCACCCAGCATGGTGGAGGCGGTGCTGCGCTGCTCAACATTGACCGCGACACGCTGGCGCAGCTTTAACGCGGTCAAGTCATCGCTGTTGGCGCGGTAGGTGCCCTCGGTGTAACTGCCCGCATCGACGTAATCGTAAAACGCCTTGGGGGCGTTCTTTTTGTGCAGTACGCGCAGGTCTTCGATGCAGGTGATGACGGGCATGGCGGTTCGCTTCAGACGGAAAAACACCGATTTTAGCCGCAGCCATCAACCACTCGCCACGCCCGCTGCTGCGCCTGCAGCACGTATCGCGTCAATCGGTCAGACCGGCCGCTCACCTTTGAGCGTGACGCGATGCATCAGGCGCTTGTGGCCGTGATAATCATTGACCGGGTTGTGCAGAACGCAGCGGTTGTCCCACAGCGCGATATCGCCGGCCTGCCACGAAAAGCGGCAGGTGAATTCCGGCTTAGCTTGATGTGCGAACAAATAGTCGAGCAGCGGCTTGCTCTCTTCGCCGGTCATGCCGGCAAAACGCGCAGTGTGGCCGAAGTTGACATAGAGCGACTTGCGCCCGGTCTCGGGATGGGTGCGTACCACCGGGTGCTCGGCCACCAATTCTTTTTTTGACTGCGCGGTCGGTGCGTCCTTGATGCGGTCTTCGCGGGTTTTGGTGACATCGGCCTTGGCCGAGGTGTTGACGCCTTTGAGTGGCACCAGCATGGTTTGCATCGCCAGCGACAGCGCCTCAAACGCGGCAGCGCCGCTGGCAAACAAGGTGTCGCCGCCAAACGGCGGCACTTCGCGCGCGATCAGCATGGTCGCCATTGGCGGTACTTCAAGATAGGCAGTGTCGGTGTGCCAGATGCCGCCGAAGTTGTGTTTCTCGTGCGGCAGTTTGAGCACCGGAATAATCAACGGATGGCCTTCAATGCCCTGGACGAAGGGGTACTCGACCACTTCACCGAAACGTTCAGCGAAGGCCTGGAATTGCGCGGGCGGCAGCGGCTGGTTGCGAAAAAAAATCACGCCGTGATCGAGCCAGATGCGACGGATGGCGGCGATCTGCACAGCGCTTAGCGGCGCGGCGAGATCGACGCCTGAAATTTCAGCACCGATGGCACCGGCCAGCGGGCGGACAGGGAAAGTGACTGCAGTATTCATGTGATGGAGATAGAGGGAGAAATGCTGATTGAGAGGATGAAAGAGATGGCGGGAACGCTGGTGCAAACGGGTACCACGAAGACGGTAGCGGGCGGCAAGAGCAGGGCGGCGGGTGCAGCAAGAATAATGGGTGCCGCCCTCAGCCCGCCGCTGCGGCAAGAGGCGTTGCCAGCGCCTGTGTGACGTGCGCTTTCGCATCGAATTGTTCCGCAACGCGCTGATCGTTGTCGAGCAAGGCTTTGGCATCGACGTCAGCGAAATGCACCACCCCCATCTCGCGGAACGCGGCCTGCACCTTCGGGCTCCACAGGCCGATGTCTTTGACCGTCGGCACGATGCGCGTAAACAGCCGCCCGCGAAACTGTTTCATCATGTCTGATTCGAGCACCGCCTTGACCGCCACATCGCCATCAAAGCCAAGGTTGGCCCACAACTCGACCTGATTAAAGCGGTCGCGCATGTGATAGCAGGCTTCGATCACAAAGTCTTCGCGCTCGCCGCGCTCGGCGTCACTCAACTGCGGGTAATAGTCGCGCAGCGCGATGCGCCCGAACGCGACATGGCGCGCTTCGTCCTGCATCACATAGGCGTTCACGGCAGCGGCGAGCGGATGCTGCGCGGTATCGCGGATGCGCTGAAACGCCGCCAGCGCGAGGCCCTCGATCAACACCTGCATGCCGAGATACGCCATGTCCCAGCGGCTGTCGGTCAGCACGTTTTCGAGCAGTGCTTTCAGACCCGGCGTGATCGGGTAAACCAGATTGAATTTTTCATGCAGCAGACGCGCATACACCTCGACATGGCGCGCCTCGTCCATCGTTTGGGTGGCGGCATAAAACTTGGCCTCGACATTGGGCACCATATGCACCAGCTTAGCGGCCACCATCAGCGCGCCCTGCTCACCGTGCATGAACTGTGACAGCGTGTGCGCCTGCTGGTGATGGCGCACGTTGACGCGGTCTTTGTGCGACAGCTTGTCCCACAAGGGCGTGCCGAAAATCGGGATCGAGCGGTCGTCCATCAGTTGCGGATTTTCCGGGTCGAGATTTTGGCTCCAGTCCAGACGCAGCGCCGCATCCCATTGGTTGCGCTTGCCCTTGTCGTAGAGGTCGAGCAAATCTTGCCGGCCGTCTTCGTACTCCCACGAAAAAGTGGTCTCGTTTTGCTTGCCGATGGTCCACTGCGTGACATCGACCGGGATGGCGTAACGGAATTGGGTGGACATGGAAACCTCCTGGGC
>JANOYK010000227.1:0-3727 GCA_031428855.1 Burkholderiales bacterium
AAGACCGGCGACGAGCTCGAAGCCCTGGCCGATCAGTTCAACACCATGGCGGTGGAATTGAAGGAGTCGTACAGCGGGCTGGAGCGCAAGGTTGACGAGCGCACCCGTGAGCTAAGCGCGACCCTGGAGCAACAGACCGCAACCAGCGGCATCCTGCGCGTGATCAGCAATTCACCGACCAACGAGCAGCCGGTGTTTGACGCCATCGTGGCAAGCGCGATTCGCCTGTTCGACGGCCACCGCATCGGGCTGATCCTGGTCGAGAATGGGCAACTGCACATGCGCGCTCGCGGCAGCCTTGATGCGATTGACGAGGAGGCGCTGAACCGCCTGTATCCGATGCCGCTCAATCGCGACAGCTTTGCCGGGCAGGCGATCCTCGACAGCGAGATGCTGCAGATTGCCGATGTTGATGCACCCGGCCATTTAGCCAACGCAGTGGCGCAGGCGCACAAGCTCGGCTACCGCTCGACCAGCATCGCGCCGCTGCTGCGCGAGGGCGTGGCCATCGGCGCGATTGCGGTGCCGCGCGCGCAGCCCGGCGTGATGAGCGACAAGCAAATCGCGCTGCTGCAAACCTTCGCCGATCAGGCGGTGATCGCAATTGAAAACGTGCGTCTGTTCCGCGAAATTGAAACCAAGAACCGCCAGTTGGAGATTGCCAGCAAACACAAGTCCGAGTTCCTCGCCAACATGAGCCACGAGCTGCGCACGCCGCTCAACGCGATCATCGGTTTTTCCGAAGTGCTGGGCGAGCGCATGTTCGGCGAATTGAACGACAAGCAGGCCGAGTATGCGGACGACATCCATACCTCGGGCAAGCATTTGCTGTCACTGATTAACGACATTCTCGACCTCGCCAAGGTTGAGGCCGGGCGCATGGAGTTGAATCTGTCGGACTACAACCTGCCGGCCGCGATCGACAACGCGATGACCTTGATTCGCGAGCGTGCGCTGCGGCATGGTTTGCAACTGACTGCCGAGATTGATGCCGCCGTCGGCGATCTGCGCGGCGACGAGCGCAAGGTCAAGCAGATTCTGCTCAACCTGCTGTCGAACGCGGTCAAGTTCACACCAGAGGGTGGCAAGGTGACGGTGCGCGCGCATTATGCGGATGGCTTCGCCCACATCGCGGTGGTCGATACCGGCGTCGGCATTGCGCCTGAAGACCACGCCGCCGTGTTTGAAGAGTTCAAGCAGGTTGGCACCGATGTCACCAAAAAAGGCGAAGGCACCGGGCTGGGACTGGCGCTGACCAAGAGTTTTGTCGAGTTGCACGGCGGACGCTTGTGGCTCGAGAGCGCCATTGGAGAGGGTTCCACATTCACGTTTACACTGCCGCTGGAGTTGCCGGCGGCGGTGCAATCAGATCGGGCCGCCCAGGTGGTCAGGCGTTAACCGGCCGCTGATGCGGCCTTGCACGACGGTTCGGCCGGCGAAGCGGCCTTGCATAACGGTACGGCCGCAAAGCGGCCTTGGACGAGGGAGAACAACATGGCAGGCGAACTGATACTGGTGGTCGAAGATAACGAAAAGAACATGAAGCTCGCGCGTGACGTGCTGACCGCCAAGGGCTATCGCGTGATCGAGGCGGTGACTGGCGAAGAAGGCGTGACGGTGGCGCAGGCGCAAGTGCCGCAGTTGATTCTGATGGACTACCAATTGCCGGGCATCAACGGCATCGAGGCGTTCCGGCAGATTCGCGGTGATGCGGCCACCAGCCATATACCGATTGTTGCAGTGACTGCCTCGGCCATGCCCGAAGAGGAAGCGAAGATGAGGAAGGCCGGCTTTGACGGCTTTTTGACCAAGCCGATCAATCTCAAGGAATTTTTGGCGGCGGTGGCGGACACGCTGGCCAAGGCGGCGGGCAGCGCCAAGGGTGGCGCATGAGTACCACTCCCGTACCTGGGTCCGCCAGCGCGCCCTGCCTGCTGGTGGTCGATGACATTCCCGCCAACGTGCGGGTGCTGGCCGACATGCTCACCTTCAGTGGCTACCGTGTGATCACGGCCGGCGGCGGACGCGAGGGCCTCGCCATGGTGTCGAGCGGCAAGCCCGACCTCGTGTTGCTCGACGTGATGATGCCGGACATGAACGGCTACGAGGTATGCAAGGCGATCCGCGCCGAAGCGGCGTCAAGTATGCTGCCGGTGGTGATGGTGACGGCGCTGGATGCCGGCGAAGAGCGCATCAAGGGTATTGAAGCGGGGGCGGATGACTTCCTCACCAAGCCGGTGAACCGCCACGAATTGCTGGCGCGCGTCAAATCCCTGCTGCGCGTCAAGAGCTATCACGACACCATTACCGCGCAGCGCGGTGAACTCAAAGACCTGAACGCCGGGCTGGCCGCGCTCAATGCTGATCTCGAAGCGCGCGTCGCCGAGCAGGTAGGCCAGATCGAACGCCTCGCGCGCCTCAAGCGCTTTCTCACGCCTAAAGTCGCGGAGTTGATCGTCTCGGGCGAAATTGACGACCCGATGAAAACACGGCGCCGCGAGGTGACCGTGATGTTTGTCGACCTGCGCGGCTTCACCGCCTTTACCGAAACCGCCGAGCCTGAAGAAGTGATGGGCGTACTGCGTGAATACCACGCTGTGCTCGGCACCCTGATCACGGCACACGACGGCACGATTGAGCACTTCGCGGGCGATGGCGTGATGGTGGTGTTCAACGACCCGCTGCCGGTGGAGCAGCACGAACTCAAAGCGGTGCAGATGGGGCTGGCATTGCGCGCGGCGATGCAATCGTTGAGCGCAAGCTGGCGCAAGCGCGGCCACGACTTGGGCTTCGGCATCGGCCTCGCACAGGGTTTTGCCACCATCGGCTCGATCGGCTTCGAAGGCCGGCGCGACTACGGCACCATCGGCACCGTGTGCAACACGGCAGCACGCCTGTGCGGTGCGGCCGCATCCGGGCAAATCCTGATTTCGCAGCGGGTGTTTGTGCGGGTGGAAGACCACGTGGACACCGAGCCAGCGGGAGAATTGACGCTCAAGGGCTTGAGCCGGGTGATCCCGGCTTATAACGTCACGGCGGCCAAGGTGGCGGCATGACGGGCTCTACGATGACGGACACCACGGTGACGGGCGCTGCGGCCTGAGGCGGCGCAACCGTACCGCGCGCGGTCAGCACTGTGGCCTACGGCGCTTCCACCTGATTCATCCGTTTCAACAGCACCGGCACCCGGCCCGCGAGATAGGCCGAGTTGCGGTTGCTGTCGTAAAACTGCGGGCGTGGCAACATCGCGGCCAAGCGCGCGGCCTGCTCGCGCGACAAACGCGCAGCGCTGACGCCGAAGTAATGCTGCGCCGCCGCTTCAGCACCAAACACGCCATTGCCCCACTCGACCACGTTCAGATAAATTTCGAGGATGCGGTCTTTGTCCATCTGATGCTCGATCATCCAGGTGATGATGGCCTCCTGCCCTTTACGCACGTAGCTGCGCTCGCCCGAGAGAAACAAATTTTTCGCCAGCTGCTGGGTGATGGTCGAGCCGCCCGCCACGACCTTGCCCTTTTTCTGGTTTTTTTCCAGCGCCTGCTCGATGCCTTTCCAGTCGAAACCTTCGTGCTCGACAAACGAGGTGTCTTCGGCCGCAATCACGGCGAGCTTGAGATGTTGTGAGATGCGCGGATACGCCACCCACTGGTGCTTGAGTTGTGCGCCAGGTTCCTTCGCCTGCAGTGCGCTGCGGCGCTGATCCATGAAACTGGTGGAGGCGGGG
>JANOYK010000228.1:0-5541 GCA_031428855.1 Burkholderiales bacterium
GTTTGCCGGCATCACCATCGTGGCGCTGGCCAGCTACATCACCTGGTCGGTGGCGGTGACCGAGTGGCGCACCAATTTCCGCCGCGTCTCGAACGAGCTTGACTCCAAAGCCAACGTCAAGGCGATTGACTCGCTGCTCAATTACGAGACCGTCAAGTATTTCGGCAACGAGGACTACGAAGCCAAACGCTACGACGCCAGCATGGCCACGTGGGAAGCGGCGGCCGTCAAGACCCAGACCTCGCTCTCCCTGCTCAACACCGGGCAGAGCGCCATCATCGCTTGCGCGGTCACCGCCATCATGTGGCGCGCCACGCTCGGCGTGGTCAATGGCAGCATGACCCTCGGTGATCTGGTGCTGGTCAATGCCTTCATGATTCAGCTTTACATCCCGCTTAATTTTCTCGGCGTGCTGTACCGCGAGATCAAGCAGAGCCTGGCCGACATGGAGCGTATGTTCACGCTGCTGGGGCAGCATCGTGAAGTGGCCGACAAAGCGGGCGCAGCGGCGCTGGCACTCGGGGCCGGCGCCGCGGCCTCGCACATCACTGACCGCGCATCGATCCGCTTCGAGCATGTCAACTTCAGCTACGAGTCCAACCGCCAGATTTTGTTTGATGTCGATTTCGAAGTGCCAGCCGGCAAAACCGTGGCCGTGGCGGGCCACAGCGGCTCGGGCAAATCCACTCTGGCGCGCTTGCTGTTCCGCTTTTACGATGTCAATGCTGCGGTCAACGCTGAGGTCAACACTGAAGTTAACGGCGCGGCCCATGCGGTGCCGGGCGGGCGCATCCTGATTAACCAGCAAGACATCCGCGATGTCACGCAATCCTCACTGCGCGGTGCCATCGGCATCGTGCCACAAGACACTGTGCTGTTCAACGACACGATTTACTACAACATCGCCTACGGAAACACGGCGGCCAGCCGCGATGAAGTGATCGCCGCTGCGCGCGCTGCATCGATCCACGATTTTGTCGAGACCCTGCCGCTAAAGTACGAGACCATGGTCGGCGAGCGCGGCCTCAAACTCTCCGGCGGCGAAAAGCAGCGCGTCGCGATTGCGCGCGCGATTCTGAAAAACCCCGCAATCCTGATTTTTGACGAAGCCACCTCGGCGCTCGATTCCAAGACCGAAAAAGCGATCCAGGCCGAGCTCAAGCGCATCGCCCAGAACCGCACCACGCTGGTCATCGCGCACCGGCTCTCGACGATTAGCGATGCGTACCAGATCATCGTGATGGACCACGGACGCGTGATCGAGAGTGGTTCCCACGCCGAACTGCTTGAGCGCAATGGCAGCTACGCGCAGATGTGGGCCTTGCAGCAGCAGGAAGAGGAAAAGGCCGCGCACGCAGGGGACGCGCCCTCCGCGCCTGTAACGGCGTTGCGCGCCGCCGCGTGAACGTGCTGCACGCCCCTTTGCGTTGCGCAAACCCGTGGCGTGCAAGCCTGCGCGTTGCGGCGCTGTTGGCGGCACTCGCCGGTGCGTCCACGCCATTGTTCGCTCAAACCGCCAACGCCCCCGAAGCCGCCAGCGGTTTCACTGCGCGCCCGGCAGTGCTGGGCCAGCGCTTCATGGCGGCCACTGCCAACCGCCACGCCACCAACGCCGCGTTTGAAATCCTCAAGGCCGGTGGCAGCGCGATCGATGCCGCCATTGCAGCGCAACTGGTGCTTGGCCTCACCGAACCGCAATCGTCTGGCATTGGCGGCGGCGCGTTCATTCTGCATTTCGATGCGCGCGCCGATGAACCCAACAAGGGACGCACTGGTGGAAGCACCCCGGCGATGCGCGCCTACGATGGCCGCGAAACCGCGACCGCCGCCGCACAAGCACACCGCTTCACCGATGCCGATGGCAAGCTGCTTTCCTACGCCGCTGCGGTCGGCAGCGGCCTCTCGGTCGGCGTGCCCGGCGTGCTGCGCGTGATGGAACTGGCGCACCAGCAGCACGGCAAGCTGCCGTGGGCGCGTCTGTTTGAGCCGGCCATCAACATCGCGCAATCGGGTTTCGCGCTCTCGCCGCGCTTGCATGCGCTGCTCGCGCGCGACCCGCTGTTGCGTAACGACGCTGCCGCACTGAACTATTTCTACCAGCGCGGCGACGCTGCGCGCCGCGCCGCCCCGGTTCCCGCACAGAGCGACGCAGCCTCAGCCCCAGTGCAGGCCGCCGCTCTCCCAGTGGGCACCTTGCTGCGCAACCCGGACTACGCTGCGACCTTGCGCACCATCGCACGCGAAGGCGCGCAAGCCTTTTATCGCGGTGCCATCGCGCGCGACATCGCCGCCGCCGTGCAACATCACGCGCGCCCCGGCGACATGACCGAAGCTGACCTCGCGGGCTACACCGCGAAAGAGCGCGCACCAGTATGCGGCACCTACCGCAGCAAACGCATCTGCGGCATGCCGCCGCCCAGCGCTGGCGGCATCGCCGTGCTGGCGATGTTGGGCGTGCTCGAACGATTCGACCTGGCCGCGTTGCGCCCCGACTCCACGCAAGCCGTGCATCTGTTCTCCGAAGCCGGCCGCCTCGCCTTCGCTGACCGTGACCACTACATTGCCGACCCCGACAGCGTGCGCGTGCCCGCGCAAGGCTTGATCGACCCGGCCTATCTCAAAGCCCGCAGCGCCCTCATCGAGCCCGAGCGCTCCATGGGCCGTGCCACCCACGGCACGCCGCCGGGCGTCACCACCGCCTACGGAGCCGACGCCACCGTCGAGGCGGTCGGCACCAGCCACCTCTCCATCGTCGACGCCGAAGGCAACGCGGTAGCAATGACTACCACCATCGAATCGGCTTTCGGCGCGCGCATCATGGTGCGAGGCTTTTTGCTCAACAACCAGTTGACCGATTTTTCGTGGAGCGAGAATGGCGCTGGCGCAGGTAGTCCGGCAGCGGGCAACTCTGCACCAGCCAGCCCTGCACCTGTGAATCCTGCATCTGGGATTCCCGCCGCCAACGCCGTCGCCAGCGGCAAACGCTCGCGCAGCGCAATGGCACCCACGCTGGTGTTTGGCAGCGCAGGCAAACTTGAATTCATCCTCGGCTCGCCCGGCGGCCCGCCGATCATCAACTATGTCGCCAAAGCACTCGTAGGCCTGATCGACTGGAAGCTGCCGCTCGCAGACACCTTCGCCCAGCCCCACTACGGTAGCCGCAACCGCGCCACCGAAATCGAAAAAGGCACACGCATCGAAGCGCTCGCCCTGCCGCTTAAAGCGATGGGACACGAGATCAGCATCGGCGAATTCACCAGCGGCTACACCGGCATCGCCATCACGCCGGGTGGTCTGACTGGCGCAGTTGATCCACGCAGGGAAGGTACTGCCAGAGGGGATTAGATAGCGAAGCGATGCACTATTGCTGCAACAGATGGCAGCTGGTGCCAAGCACTTCGGATAAGCCGCATCCATGATTGATTCGAGTCAGATGCTTCGCGCTGCGGCACCGGCCCATTCGAACCGGGATACATCATGTCTCATTCCACCATCGACACTTGGCACCACGTAGTAAAACACCGTAATCCCGCTGGCCTCGACGATCTGCTCGCCGACGACGCGGTTTTTCTCTCGCCCATCGTCCACGCGCCCCAGTGCGGCAAGGCGCTGACCAAGATCTACTTACAAGCGGCGTTCGGCGTATTTTTCAACCCCAGCTTCCGCTACGTGCGCGAGCTGGTGGGCGAGCACGACGCGATGCTGGAGTTCGAGACGGAGATTGACAGCATGCATGCTTTCTTACTACGAGGCGCGCAAATGGCCGGTGCCCAAGACCGTGCTGTTGGCGCTGGCAGGCTGGGATGCGCGCAATCATTTGAAGGCGGCATAGCCCGCAAGCCGCGCCATCAGCCATTCTTTCGGCCTTCACGCTGAGATGCTTGGTGGGAGCGGCTTTCAGCCCGAAAAATGTGAATGGGGGCGCAATTCCAGCGGGGTCTGATTCAAACGGATTCAAACGGATTCAATCGGGGGCACTTCAGTCGAGGCAGCAGCGCAACCGGCGGCGATTGGGTAAAGTGGGCATTCGGTGATACCGCAGGAGCACGCCATGACCGCACCCACCCGCAACGAACACGACCTCCTCGGCGAGCGTGAGATTCCCGCCGCCGCCTACTGGGGCATCCACACCCTGCGCGCGCTCGACAATTACCAGATCAGCGGCACGCGCATCGGGGCTTATCCCGATCTGATCCGTGCGCTCGCGCTGGTCAAACAGGCGGCTACGCGCGCGAATCTGGATCTCAACTTGATCGACGCCGCCAAGGCCCGCGTGATCGAAACAGTGTGTATCGAAATCGCCGGCGGCGCACTGCTCGATCAGTTTGTTGTGGACGTGATTCAGGGTGGCGCCGGCACCTCGACCAACATGAACGCCAACGAGGTGATCGCCAACCGCGCGCTCGAATTGATGGGGCACGCAAAAGGGGACTACGCCCGGCTGCACCCGATTGAAGACGTTAACGCTTCGCAAAGCACTAACGATGTCTACCCGACCGCGTTGCGGGTGGCGGCCTGTTTTGCGATTGAACGCCTGCTCAAGGCGATGGCGCAGTTGCGGGTGGCGTTCGAGAAAAAAGCCTTCGAGTTCCGCGACATTCTCAAAATGGGCCGCACCCAGCTGCAAGACGCCGTGCCGATGACACTCGGCCAGGAGTTCACCACCTACGCCATCATGCTCGGTGAAGACGAGGCGCGCCTGACTGAAGCGATGGCGCTGATTCAGGAAATCAATCTCGGTGCCACCGCGATTGGCACTGGCATCAACACCGACCCGGAATATGCCGGCCTCGCCTGCCGTTACCTGAGCGAGCTGTCAGGTCTGCCGCTCAAGACTGCCGCCAACATGATCGAAGCGACCCAGGACACCGGTGCCTTCGTGCAACTGTCTGGCGTGTTGAAACGCATCGCCGCAAAATTGTCGAAAACCTGCAACGACTTGCGCCTGCTCTCGAGCGGCCCGCAGGCTGGTTTTGGCGAGATCAACCTGCCGCCGCGCGCGGCCGGCTCGTCGATCATGCCGGGCAAAGTCAATCCCATCATCCCCGAGGTGGTGAACCAGATTGCATTTGAAGTGATCGGTAACGACGTCACCATCACGATGGCGTCTGAAGCCGGGCAATTGCAGTTGAATGCGTTCGAGCCGATCATGTTCTGGAGTCTGGCCAAGAGCATCACGCATCTGACGGCGGGCTGCCAGACCCTGGCGGTCAACTGCGTGGCCGGCATCACCGCCAACCGTGCATTGCTGGAGCAGCGCGTGCGCACCTCGGTCGGGCTGGCCACGGCGCTCAATCCTTACATTGGCTATGAAAACGCCACCATGATTGCCCGGCAAGCAATCGCCACCGGGCGCGGCGTCGCCGAACTCGTGCTCGAACATGGCTTGCTCAGTGAGGCGCAACTGGCCGAAATACTCCGGCCCGAAGTGCTGACCCGGCCACGGCGCCTGAAACCGCGCGCATGATGGTGCATGCGGGTCACACGCAGGGCGCACGCGAGGTACGCGCGCGGTACATGCGGGATAAACGCGGGATAAAC
>JANOYK010000229.1:0-5718 GCA_031428855.1 Burkholderiales bacterium
GCAGCGCGAGCTACAGGTCATCCGGTGTGAGGCCGCTCTGTCTGGCAATTCGAGCCAACACTCATAGCGGATAAAACGGGCTAAAAACCCGCAATGCCATTGGCCTGAAACCCTTGGTGGATAAGGATTTCAGGCCATCAACGTGCCAAAACCCTTGGTGCAAGCGCTTCTCAGCGCACCGACAATTCCAGATTGTCAATCAACCGCGTCATCCCAAGCCGCACCGCCGCGACGATGACCAGCTCCCGGTCATGGGTTTCCGGCGCTTGCAAATCACTCTGGCGGCGGATCGCGATGTAGTCGGGCTTCCAGCCGCGTGCGGCGAGGTGGGCCATGGCTTCCAGTTCGATGCGCTGATAGTCGCGCTTGCCTGCCACGATCTCATCGCGTGCGCGGGTGAGGGCTTGATACAACTGTGGCGCTTCTTTGCGCTCAGAGGCAGAGAGGTAGCCGTTGCGTGACGAGAGGGCGAGGCCGTCTTGGGCGCGCACGGTTTCGGCGAGGATGATGTCGATCGGCAGGGCGAGTTGCCGCACCATGTTGCGCAACACGATGCATTGCTGGTAGTCCTTTTTGCCGAAGATGGCCGCCTTCGGTTGCACCATGTTGAACAGTTTCAACACCACAGTGGCGACGCCGCGAAAGTGGCCGGGGCGCACTGCGCCGTCGAGGATGTGGGCGATCTCGGGCGGCTCGACTGCGTAGGTTTGCGGCTCGGGGTAGATTTCTTTTTCTTCCGGGGCGAACACGACGTTGCAGCCGGCTGCTTTGAGCTTGTCGCAGTCGTTCATGAAGGTGCGCGGGTATTTGTCGAAGTCATCCTTGGGGCCGAACTGCATGCGGTTGATGAAGATACTGACCACCGTGCAGGCACCCCTGGGTTTGGCCGAGTCAACCAGTTCGATGTGGCCTTCGTGCAGGTTGCCCATGGTAGGCACGAACACATTGTTGGGTTCGCGCGCGAGGCGGGCGCGCAGTTCGGCGACGGAGTGGATCACGTCCATGATGACGGCCCTTTTAAGTTTGTTTATTCGAGACGGTTGAGGTATTCGCGCTTGCCGCGAAACTCGCGCACATGCTTGAGCAGCAGTGCGAAGTCGTCGTCCACATCGACAAAATTGAAGTGATCGGCGTTGACGATCAGCAGCGGCGCGGCTTCGTAGTGGTGGAAGAAACGGGTGTAGCGCTCCGACAGTTTGACCAGATAGGCCTCGGAAATCGGCTGCTCGTAGGCGGCACCGCGCCGCTTGACGCGCTCGATCAGTGTGTCCGGGTGCGCTTGCAGATAGATCACCAGATCCGGTGCGGCGGCTTGCGGTTTGAGGTGGCGGTACATCTGCTCGTAGAGCGCGAGTTCGTCGTCACTCAAAATCATGCGCGCGAACAGCGGGTCTTTTTCGATCAGGAAATCACCGATGGTGACGCCCTTGAACATGTCGGTCTGCTTCAGCTCGGCCAGCTGGTGGATGCGCTGAAACAGGAAAAACAATTGCGTCGGCAGCGCGTAGCGCGGCATGTCGCGGTAGAACTTGGGCAGAAACGGGTTCTCGTCCGGCGTCTCCAGCATCAGCGCGGCACCGCTGGCATTGGCGATGCGTTTGGCGAGCGAGGTCTTGCCGGCACCGATTGGGCCTTCGACAACGATGTGACGGAATTTTTCGGGAAGGACGCTCATGCACACTTAACGGAAGATGAAATAGACAGCGCCCATCATACACAGCGCCGCCCACAGGTAATCCCATTTGAGCGGCTGCTGCATGTAAAAAATGGCGAACGGTACGAACACGATCAGGGTGATGACTTCTTGCAGAATTTTGAGTTGCGGCTAGGTGAGCGCGGTGTAGCCGATGCGGTTGTCCGGCACTTGCAACAAGTATTCGAGCAGCGCGATGCCCCATGACACCAGCGCCGCGATCCACCAGGGTTTGGACGCGAGGTCTTTGAGGTGCGCGTACCAGGCGAAGGTCATGCAGACGTTGGAGGGAATCAGCAGGCCGGTGGTGCTGGCGAGGACTTGCCAGTTCATGATGCTTTGACGTTGACTGTTTGAGGGGTGATGCGTGAAAACCGTTGCGCCCCAACGGTTTCAAGGCAGTCACTGACGCGGCCATGGCCAGGGATGATGAGGGTGGGGGCAATTTCATTCAACGGTGCGAGCACGAAGGCGCGCTGGTGCATGCGCGGGTGCGGCAGCGTGAGGTAGGGCGTGTTGATGTTGGCGTCGCCGTGCAGCAGCAGGTCGAGATCGAGTGTGCGTGGTGGATTTTTTTCGGCGGGCTTTGCGTCAGGCAGGGCTGGCCGTGTGCGTCCGTGCAGCACTTCAATCGAGAGACAGACGGCGAGCAGCGAGGCGGCGTCGAGCGTGGTGTCGAGGGCCACCACGGCGTTGGTGTAGTCGGGGCCGCTGGCGTCTACTGGCGCGGTTTGGTAGTACGGCGATACGGCGGCGATGCGGGTATGTGGCACCAAGGCAAGATCGCTGATGGCGGCATCGAGCGTGCTGCGCGGGTCACCCCGCGCCGTGCCCAGATTCGCCCCCAGGCCAATGTAGGCGAGCGTCATTGGCGAGCGAGTGTCATGCGCAGGCGCGCGTCATCGCGCAGGTGCGCCTCATTCGCCGGCTGGCGCGGCTCCACCGCTGCCACTGCCGCCTCGGCTGCCACCGCGGCTGCGACTGCGGCCACCGCGTCCGCCACCGCCACCGCCACCGCCACCGCCACCGCCACCGCCACCGCCGTCAGAACCCTCACTACCGCCCGAACCTCCACCACCCGAGCCTTCACCGCCCGCACCATCACCGCCGGAGATGGCGCCACTACCTTCAGCTTCGGGCCGGCGCGCACGGCGGCGGCGTTTGCGTTTGGCGGGGTCGTTCGGATTGCCCATGCTCGCGCCCGCGCCAGCCGCGTTGCCCGGATGCGCCTTGACGGACAGCATCAAGGCGTTGCGTGCATCCGGCTCGGCGTCGATGAAGGCAGTCCACCACTCGGCGACTTCCTTGTCGATCTCGCCCGAGGCCGCACGCAGCAGCACAAAATCATAGGCGGCGCGAAAGCGTGGATGCTCCAGCAGTTTGTAGGGCATGCGGCCGGTGCGGCGCTCGAAGCGTGGCTGCAGCGCCCAGATTTCGCGCATGTCGGCGGTGATGCGGTGCTGGATCGCAAGCTTGTCTTTTTGCGCGTCGATCACAATCGTCATGGCCTCGAACAGGGCCGGCATCGGGTGTTCACCCTTGGCCTTAAGCTTGGTCCACTCGGCCAGCACTTCGTGCCACAACAGTGCGGCAAACAAAAAGCCGGGCGACACACCCTTGCCCAGGTTGATGCGCTCGTCGGTGCGCTTTAACGCCAGCATCACAAACTTTTCACCCAGCGGTTGCTCGAGGATCACATCGAGCAGCGGCAGCAGGCCGTGGTGCAGATGCTCGCCGCGCAGTTGTTTGATGCACGCTACCGCGTGGCCGCACAACAGCAGTTTCATCATCTCGTCAAACAGACGGGAGGAGGGCACGTTCGACAACAGACTGGCCAATTGCTTGATCGGCGCGCGCGTCTTTGGATCAATCGTGAATCCGAGCCGCGCGGCGAAGCGCGTCACGCGCAGCATGCGCACCGGGTCTTCGCGGTAGCGCGTCTCCGGGTCGCCGATGATGCGCAGCACTTTATTGCGCAGGTCTTTGACGCCGCCGTGATAGTCGATCACGGTCTCTTCAACCGGATCGTAATAGAGCGCGTTGACCGAAAAATCGCGTCGCGTCGCGTCGTCCGCCTGCGAGCCGAACACGTTGTCGCGCAGCACGCGGCCATGCTCGTCGGTTTGCGCGTCCGACCAATCGGCGGTGCGGAAGGTAGACACTTCGACCGTCTCGGCACCGAACAGCACATGCACGATGCGAAAGCGCCGCCCGATGATGCGCGAGCGGCGGAACACCGCGCGTACCTCCTCCGGTGTGGCGTTGGTGGCGACGTCGTAATCTTTCGGCGTGCCGCCCAGCATCAGATCGCGCACCGCGCCGCCGACGATATAGGCCTTGAAGCCCGCCTTCGACAAGCCCTCGCAGGTTTGCAGCCCGCCGCGCGAGAGCCGTTCTTTCGCAATGCCGTGCTGGGATTTTTTAAGAACCGTGGCCTTGTCCGCCTTGGCGGGTTTGCGGCCAAACACCTGAGCAATGAATTTTTTAAGCATCAATTCAACACAATGAAATGGGGTCACATAATGAAAAGGCAATGAAAAGGGGCAATGAAAAGCAATGAAAAGGGGTCAGACCCCTTTTTTGTTTTTTTAAATTAAATAAAATTAAATGGGGTCTGACCCCATTTAATTTCTAATTATTTCCATTTAATTTCCTGCTTTTGCTGGTTACTTGCCGGTTACTTGCGCAGGGTCATGATACGCCAGCCCCGCTCGGTGGCGACGCGTTGCAGGGTGTCGTCGGGATCGACTGCGACTGGGTGGGTAACGCGTTCGAGCAGGGGCAGGTCGTTGCGCGAATCGCTGTAGAAGGTGCTGTGCGCAAAGCCTGCCAGGGTTTTGCCCATTGCGGCGAGCCATAGTTCGACCCGCTGGATCTTGCCTTCCTGAAAGCTGGGGATGCCGGTGGGCTTGCCGGTGAAGCGGCCATTGATTTCTTCGGCCTCGGCGGCGATCAGGTGCGGGATGCCGAATTCACGCGCGATCGGCGCGGTGACGAAGGCGTTGGTGGCGGTGACACAGCAGCACAGATCACCGGCGTCAAGATGCGCGCGCACCAGAGCACGCGCGGCGACCGGCATGGCGGGGCGGATCACACTGTCCATGAATTGGGCATGCCAGGCATCCAACTCGGCGCGGCTGTGGCGTGCCAGCGGCTCCAGTGCGAACGCGAGGTAGGCGTGGATATCGAGCGTGCCGGCCTTGTAGGCGGTAAAGAAAGCATCGTTGCGCGCTTCGTACTGATCGCGCTCGACCACGCCGCGCGCAATCAAAAATTGGCCCCACTCGTAGTCGCTGTCGGTGGCGATCAGGGTGTTGTCGAGGTCGAACAGGGTCAGGTTCATGGCGTGATAAATCACTTCACAGATCGAGGGTGCGGTTCTGCGCTAGCAGCTCGCGCACCAGCGGCAGCGTTACCGGGCGTTTGGTTTCGAGCGAAAAACGGTCGAGGGCGTCGACGATGCCGGCCAGGGTCGGCATGTCGCGCCGCACGTGGGTCATCAGGTAGGCGAGTACGTCGCTGCTCAGCGTCATGGAACGCGCATCTGCATGACGCAGCAGAGCAGCGCGTTTGTCGTCATCCGACAGCGCAATGATTTCAAAGGTGAGGCCCCAGGCGAGACGGCTTATGAGGTCGTCACGCAGCGGCAGTTGTGCTGGCGCGGTGCGGCCAGCGGCGAGCACATAACCGTGGCCGTCGCGCGCGGTGTTGATGCGGTTGAACAAAACAATCTGCGCTGCTTGATCGAGCGTCTCCACATCATCCTGCGTGATCCATGTGGCGCCGGCCGCTTGGTTCTCAAGCAGCGCGCCGGCTTCACGCATGCGCCGCCACGCCGCAAGCAAATGGCTGCGCCCGCTGCCGCGCGCGCCCCACAGATAGAGGCAGCGGTCTGGACTGGCGGCGGTGCCGAACACGCGCAGCGCCGCCAGTGCGGCGGCGTTGCCACCATCGGCACCGGTGACAAAATTGTCCAGAGCCGGCTGCGGCGGTGCGGCCAGTTCGAGCAGCAGTTGCGCCACGGT
>JANOYK010000230.1:0-4970 GCA_031428855.1 Burkholderiales bacterium
CGGGCACCGTTTGAAACTGGAACCCCATGCCAATGCGCGCCACTGCAAGCGCCGCCAGAACGCGCCAGCGCGTTTCGATTTTCAAGTTGCCTCCCGCATATAAGTGGGGCAGTGTAGCCGCAGCGGATCTATCGGCGGCGCTAGGCACGCGCGATCTACACCTAAGGAGCCAGACGCACGGGCGCGCCAGCGTTGCCCGGCGTTGATGCTTGCCTTATATACTGCGTGCCGCTTGGGCGGGGGCTGTGTTCCGCGTATTGATTGACGTTGTTGAGAGGATGATTTGATGCGGGTATTGATCTATGGTGCGGGCGCGATTGGGGCCTATCTGGGTGGCTTGCTGACTGAATCGGGCGTGGATGTCACGCTGCTGGCGCGCGGTGCGCAGCTTGAAGCGCTGGCACGCGATGGATTGAAGGTCACTACGGCCGATGGCCGCACCCGAACGATCGCAGTGCAAACCTGCCGCCCCGGAGCAGCGAACCGCCGCTACGATCTGGTGTTCGTGACCTTGAAGTCGATGCAACTGGCGGCAGCGGCGAGCGACATCGCCGCGACGCTGGCACCCGATGGCGATCTGGTCATGATCCAGAACGGCCTGCCGTGGTGGTATTTCGAGCAACTCGATTCGCCCTTGCGCGGCATCGCGCTGGCCAGCCTTGACCCGGATGGCGCACTGGCGCGCGGCTACGATCTGACACGCGTGATCGGCGCGGTGATTTACAAACCGGTGATGGTGACGGCACCGGGGCAGCTCAAACTGCCGTCATTCGACGGCGACAAACTGATTCTGGGCGAGATCGACAACCGCGCCAGCGAGCGGGTGCAGCGGATTGCCGCGATGGTGAGCGCGGCTGGTTTGGCGGGTGAGGTCAGTACCGATATCCGCCTGGCCAAGTGGCGCAAGCTGGCCAGCAACCTGGTGTGGAACCCGCTGTCCGCGCTGACGCAATCGCCGCCCGGACGCATTGCCGCTACCGCAGGCGGCGCGGCGCTGGTGCGCGACATGATGCGCGAAGGTGCCGCAGTGGCGGCGGCAGTGGGCATCGATACCGGTCTGGATGCCGAGACCGAATTGCGCCGCGTGCAGGGCAACTTCACGCAGCAGCCGTCAATGCTGCAAGACCTGCGCGCCGGGCGCGCGCTCGAATCGGATGCGATTTTGAATGTGGTGATTGAAATCGCCGGCTTGACCGGCGTGGCGGTGCCGGCCTTGCAGCATGTAGCTGCCTGCGTTGGGCTGATCGATCAGCGCATTCGCGATGACGGCGTGGCGTTTGTGCCGGTGCCGGTAAAAAAATAGGCGTTGGCTGGAAACCGTTGGTGGATGGGCATTACAGAAGAGTTCCCTTGTAAATCCTTGGTGGGAGCGGCTCTTCGGCCGGTGGCCGATTCAACTCTTCCCGGCAATTCTCACCGGTTCAGGCCTCCCGGTTGCCCCGCCAGCCTTGCCATCCAGTCTTCCTATCGCTTCACTCCGCCTTCGCCCCGGAAATCTGCACCACTTCCTTCCACTTCACGCGCTCGCGCTCGGCGAAGGCGGTGGCCTCTTGCGGGGTCGAGGCAATCGAGCGTGCGCCAATTTCGAGGAAACGCTGTTGCGTGGCCGGCTCGGCTGAAATCGCTTGAAGCGCTGCCGAGAGTTTGTTGACGATGGCCGCAGGCGTGCCCTTGGGCAGCACGAAGCTGCCCCATGCGGTGACGACAAAACCGGTCACACCGGATTCGACCATGGTCGGCACTTCAGGCAGGGTGGGCCAGCGCGCGCCCGAGGTCACGGCCAGCGCCTTGACTTTGCCGGCGCGGATTTGCGGCATGTAGCTGGCGAGGTTGTCGATGCCGAAGTCGGTGTCGCCGGCGATCAGCGCGGGGATCGACTGGGCTGCGCCGCGAAACGGGATGTGCAGTGCCTGAATGCCGGTGCGCACGCGGAACAGCTCGCCTGACAGATGCGGCGTGGTGCCGACGCCGGCCGAGCCGAAGGTGACGCCCTTGGGCTGGGCCCGCGCCCAGGTGAGGAACTCCTGAATTGTTTTGGCCGGGTGATTGGCTGAGACGACGAAGACGTTGGACGCTTCCCAGATGGTGGAGGCGTAAACAAAATCGGTGGCCGCGTCGTACGGCATTTTGGCGAACAGGAATTGGTTGATCGAGAGCGTGCCGATGGTGCCCGAGCCGATAGTGTTGCCGTCCGGGGCGGCGTTGCGCACCGCTTCCATGCCAATGTTGCCGCCGGCGCCGGTGCGGTTTTCGACGATGAAGTTTTGGCCGAGCCGGGCGCTCAGTTTTTCAGCCAGGGTGCGGGTGATGAGATCGGACGCGCCGCCGGTGGTGAATGGCACGATGATTTTGACCTGGGTCTCGGGCCAACTGGTGGCGGCGGGCGATTGCGCGGCAGCGGGGGGTAGCGTGAAGGCCAAGGCGGCGATGGCGCTGGCTGCGGTGTGCATCCGGGTGCGGGTGGTGCGGGTGAACATCATCATGTTGTCTCCAGTTGTTGTGGTGGGGTGAGCCGGCACCGGTGAGCTACGGCCAGTGTATTACGCCCGCTCCGGCGCCGGCATCGCCGCTACTCAAACCGCCGGCTGATGCTCTCGACCACGCAAGCGGGTTTTTCCTGTCCCTCAATCTCAATCGTCACCAGCATCGTCACCTGCGCTCCGCCTTCAATCGCTTCAAACGCCTTCAGATTGAAGCGCCCGCGCACGCGTGAGTTGACCTTTACCGGGTTGGTGAAGCGCACCTTGTTGCAGCCGTAGTTCAAACCCATCTTGACCGACTTCACCTGAATCGCCGGCTCGGCGAAGGCCGGCAGCAGCGACAGCGTCAGATAGCCGTGGGCGATGGTGCAGCCGAACGGCGAGGCCTTGGCGCGCACCGGGTCAACGTGGATCCACTGATGGTCGCCGGTGGCGTCGGCAAACTGGTTGATGCGTTCCTGCGTGACGGTGATCCAGTCACTGATGGCGATCTCCTGGCCCAACTGCGCTTTCAAATCAGACAGGCGCGCAAACACGGCGGTTTTCATGTGAATTTCCCTCTGAAAAATGGAGTTGAGGCGAGACAAAAACGGGACAAAAACGAGGCTCAACTGAGCTTCAAAATGCAGCGGTCGATTATACTGGCGAGCTTTTTCGAGGAAGTGAAAACTCTGTGGCTGATGTGTTGTTGCCGTTTGTGTTTGAGGGGGCCGATGTGCGCGGCGCGGTGGTGTCGCTGGATGCCGCCTGGCGTGAAGTGTTGACGCGCCACGCCTATCCGCAGCCGGTGCGCGCATTGCTGGGCGAGGCGATGGCGGCGAGCGTGCTGCTGTCGTCCACACTCAAGTTTGACGGCACCCTGATTTTGCAGACCCAGGCGGAGAAACGCGAAGCGCCGGTGCGGCTGCTGGTGGTCGAGTGCAATGCCGATTTGACCCTGCGCGCCACCGCCAAGCTGGGGGCCGAGTGGGACGCCGCCTCATCGCTGGAAGGCCATACCCTGGCGAGCCTGGTGGGCGACGGCAAGATTGTGATTACGCTGGACCCGCGTGAGGCCGACGCGGATGGCGGCGGCGGGCGCGGCGGCGCTGCCGGGCAGGCGGCGTATCAGGGCGTGGTGCCGCTGGAAGGCGCGCATCTGGCGGCGGCGCTGGAAAATTACATGCTGCGCTCGGAGCAGCTCGATACGCGGATATTTCTGGCGGCCGATGAACACCGGGCGGCGGGCTTGCTGATTCAACGCTTGCCGGGTGAGGGCGGGCATGCGCGCACTGCCGTCGCGAGCCGTCGGGCGGCTTCGGCTGCGGCTGCGGCGGCGAGCCAGTGGCCCGATGTAGCCGTGCTGGCATCGACCATCACCGCGCAAGAACTGCTCACCCTCGCACCGCGCGAAGTGATGCGGCGCTTGTTTCATGAGTTTGACCTGCGCGTTTTCACTGAACGGCCAGCCGCGTTCAAATGCACCTGCTCGCGCGAGCGCGTGGCCGGCATGCTGCGCGCGCTCGGGCGTGAAGAAGTCGATGGCATCGTCGCCGAGCAGGGCGCGGTCACGGTCAACTGCGAGTTTTGCAATCTTGCCTACGGGTTTGATGCCATCGACGCGGCGCAGCTGTTTACCGCGCCTGCGCCGTCGCTGCCGGTGGGCAGCACACGGCACTGAGACCCGCGCCGGACTGTCCCGCAGGCGCAGTCGCCGGGCCGGTGTCAGGGGCGGTGTTGGTCTGCCCCCAAAAGTTCTGATCCACGCCTGCCCGCAGACCCGCATGGAACGGGCGTTAGCGGCGGCCAGGCCGTGAAACCCGCTCCTGTCAAGGGTTTTAGGCCTGTGCCTGAAAGATTTCAGGCCGCATGCGCGCGAAGCTTGACTGTTTATACAGCATCCTGTATAAAGGATCAGTCTCCACTCCTACAGGTAGCGCCATGGCCCACGATCTCACCGTCCGTCAGACTGAAATTCTTGACTTCATCCGCCAAACCGTGCGCAACACCGGCATGCCGCCCACCCGCGCCGAAATTGCCACCACCTTCGGTTTCAAATCGCCCAACGCCGCCGAAGAGCACTTGCGCGCGCTGGAGCGCAAAGGCACGCTCACCATCGCCAGCGGCACCGCGCGCGGCATTCAGCTCGCTGAGCAGATTGCCGGCACCATGCAGTCGATCAACGCACTGCCGCTAATCGGCCGCGTCGCCGCCGGCAGCCCGATCCACGCCGAGCAAAATATTGACCGCCACGTGCCGGTTGATGCTGCGATGTTCAAGCCTGCGGCCGATTACCTGCTCAAGGTCAAGGGCGAGTCGATGAAAGACATCGGCATTCTCGATGGCGACTACCTCGCGGTACACAGCCAGCGCGAAGCGCGCACCGGCCAGGTGGTGGTCGCGCGCATCGGCAATGAAGTCACGGTCAAGCGCTTCGTGCGCAACGGCAACACGATCGAGCTGTTGCCTGAAAACGCCGATTTCAAACCGATCATCGTTGACCCGCGCAGC
>JANOYK010000231.1:0-1742 GCA_031428855.1 Burkholderiales bacterium
GCCACCATGCCGCCAGACATTGCGCAGTACTACAGCAAGCTGCCGCAGCCGCCGGTATTTAAAACCCATGCCGAGACGCGCCTGCACCGCAAGCAGCGTCTTGCCGCCGCGTTTCGCATCTTCGCGCAGTGGGGCCTGGGGGAGGGCGCAGCCGGCCACATCACGGTGCGTGACCCGGAGTTTCCCGATACGTTCTGGCTCAACCCGTTCGGCATCCACTTCTCCCAAATCAAGGTGTCAAACCTGATCCGCTGCGACCACGAAGGCAAAGTGGTTGAGGGCGATTACGAAGTCAACCGCGCCGCCTTCGCGATCCACTCGCGTGTGCATGAAGCGCGCCCCGATGCGGTGGCCGCGGCGCACACCCACGGCATCTATGGCCGCGCGTTTTCAGCGCTCGGCAAACCGCTCGCCATGATTAACCAGGACGTGACCGCGTTCTACAACGATCACGGCATCTATGACGATTACGGCGGCGTCGCGTTTGAACTCGACGAAGGCGTGCGCATCGCCAAGGCACTCGGCCCGATGAAGGCAGTGATCTTGCGCAATCACGGCCTGCTCACCGCCGGCAAAACAGTGGAAGAGGCCGCGTGGTGGTACATCACGATGGAGCGCTCGTGCCAGGCGCAATTGCTGGCCGAAGCCGCATCGCACGGTCAACCCTTGCGTCTGGTGCCCGAAGAAGCCTGCAAGCAGGCGCACAGCGCGATTGGCGTGCCGTATGCAGGCTGGTTCCAGTTCAATCTGCTCTATGAAAAAATTCTGGCGGAGAACAACAGCTTTTTGAATTGATCGCAGACGCAGTTCCCTTCCAACGCTGTATCACCTCAAGCAACGCATGAAAAACTTTCAAGGCAGAACTGCCGTCATCACCGGCGGCGGCAGCGGCTTCGGCCGTGAATTCGCGTTGATCGCGCAGCGCCTCGGCATGAACCTGGTGATCGCCGATGTGCAGCAGGATGCGCTCGACAAGACCCGCGCCGAGCTCGAAGCGCTTGGCGCGCAGGTGCTGGCGCGCAAGACCGATGTATCGAAAGCGGTGGAAGTGCAGGCGCTGGCCGACGCCACCATGCAGCGCTTTGGCGCGCCCAGCCTGGTATTCAACAATGCCGGCGTCGGCGGCACCGGCGGGCTGGTGTGGGAAAACTCGCAGCGCGACTGGGAGTGGGTGCTCGGCGTCAACCTCTGGGGTGTAGTGCATGGTGTGCGCATTTTCACGCCGCTGATGCTTGATGCCGCCCGCAACGACGCCGCCTTTGAGGGGCGCATCGTCAACACAGCGTCGATGGCGGGCTTGTTGACGGCACCCAACATGGGCATTTACAACGTCTCCAAACATGCCGTGGTGGCCTTGACCGAGACGCTCTATCAAGACCTCAATCTGGTGACAAGCCAAGTGAGTTGCTCGGTGCTGTGCCCGTACTTCGTGCCGACCGGCATCCACCAATCAGACCGTAACCGTCCGGCTGAGTTGACCGATGCCACACCGCAGACCGCCTCGCAGCAACTGGCGCGCGCGCAGTCTGAAAAAGCGGTGACCAAGGGCAAGGTCTCGGCAACGCAGGTAGCCGAGGCGACTTTTGAAGCGATTGCAGCCAATCAGTTTTATATTTTTTCGCACCCGCATGCGCTCGGCAATGTCGAGACGCGCATGAAGGCAATCGTCGAGATCAAGAACCCGCCCGACCCGTTTGCTGCGCGGCCGGACATCGGCGAGAAGTTGCGCGCGCAGTTGCGCG
>JANOYK010000232.1:0-22454 GCA_031428855.1 Burkholderiales bacterium
AAATGGTAGTCACCGCCGGCACTGGGGAAGGTGGAGGCGAGTTCCGCATAGGTGAGTGCGCCGATCAGCGTGATGACGCCACCGAGTACCCAGGCAAGGATCATCATGCCTTCGCTGCCGGTCGCGCCGGCGACAATCGACGGCGCTGTGAAAATGCCGGCACCGATGACGATGCCGATGGTCAGGAAGACTGCATCCTTGACTGTTAGGACGCGTTGCGGTGCACCCGGTTCGTTTAAGTGATCGGTGCCGTTGGTTGATTGGGCAAGTGTAAGCACCTTGTCACTTTGGCCGGGGGCATTCATACGCTTATTGCTGATTCTTGGTGGCGTTGAACGCCAGCGGCGCACCGCCCTGCGGCGTCACCGTGCCAACCATGCGGTTGCCGTTGGCGGTGCCGTTGAAGGTATGCAGGCGGCTCTGCTCGTCAATATAAGAGAAACGGATCGCAGCACCGGTGAGGACGGCATCGCGCAGGCCCATTTGCCCGGGGCCGGGGGCGAGATGGCCCGAGATCATTTGAAACTCCTGGCGCAGCGTGAGTATGTAGTCGCGGCCTGGAAACGACAGCTTCCAGTCGCCTTCCACTTTGGCCGGCACCAGCCAGAAATTGATGCGGCGGCTGTTTTGATCCGACACTTCGTCCGGCTTCCATTCACCCATGTCGAACTGGTGCGACACGACGCGGATGCCGGGCTTCATGTTGAGGATGATCGGGCGCAGCTTGACGTTCAGATGCGGCAGCAGGTACATCGTCACTACCGTCGCATGCGAAAAATCGGTGTCAAAAATATCCGCCTTGCGAAATTCGACCTTGCCGGCCACACCGGCTTTCTCGGCCTCGCGTTTGCTCAGTTCCACCATGTCGGGGTTGTATTCGTAGCCGAACGCCTTTGCGCCAAAATCCTTGGCTGAGGCAATCGTGATGCGGCCATCGCCCGATCCCAGATCGACCACCACGTCTTGCGCTGTCACCTGCGCCATGCGCAGCATGCGCTCGATGGTGGGCGGCTGGGTTGGCACCCAGATCACGTCTTTGCCTTCTTGGCCGTAGGTCGGCTCGAAAGCTGGTTTGGCCGGGGCTGCGGTTTGGGCAAAAGCCGCAGTAGGCGTGAGTGCTGCTGCGACGGCCAGCAGCACACCCGCTGCGACGGTGAGCAGCATACCCGCTGCGACGGTGAGCAGCATACCCACGGTGACGCCGGCCGAGGCCGGATGGCGGCGAAGCAAATCCATTGTCAAACCCTCCAGAGATAAATGTCGCGGTTGTCGATGTTGATGGTGCGGTCAGGCTTGAGGTCACCTATTTTGAAACGGTGCGAGACGATGCGCGAACCCGGTTTCAACTGGGCCTTGAGCCGGGGCCACAGTTGCAGGTTGAGGCGCTCGCTCAAGTACAGCATGACGACAGTAGCGTCGCGGTAGTCCATCTCGAACAAATCGCCGCGCTCAAACCGCACCCGGTCTGCCACACCGGCCTGGCGTGCGCTGACCTTGGCGTTGGCGATCAATTCGTAGTCGAGATCGACCCCGACGCCACGCGCACCGCGCAGGCCGGCTGCAATCACGATGCGGCCATCGCCGCAGCCCAAGTCGTATACGTTGTCCGATGCGCCGACACCGGCCAGATCGAGCATGATCTTGACGATGTGGTCCGGTGTGGTGATGAAGGGCGCTTCGAGTGCGCCGACCGGGCGGCCTTCGCTGTCGACCAGATTCATTTGCGCCAGCGGCGCGGCGGCGGGCAGGCACAGTGCGCCCCAGCCGGCGGTGGCCATCGCTGCTGCGATCAAGCGGCGGCGGCCGGTGCTGGAGCGGGCAGTGGCGCTGCCGGGTACATCAGGCACAGCGTGCCGGGCAGCACCATGGTTAGCACCATGGGCAGCACTGGCGCGGGCAACGGGGTGTAGCGGCATCGGTCAGGGTTCCAGACAAAACTGCGAGCATACCGAAAAGCGGCGGTCAGGGCATCAACAAAATCATCTGCACATCACGCGCTGAGGAAATCTGCCAAAAAAAAACGGCTCACCGGAGTGAGCCGTTTGAAACATCGCCTGGAGGGGCGATGTGGAGACAACTGGTGCCGTCAGGCGTGTGCGGGGGCGGCGGTTGACCAGCCGGCGGCGCGTGACGGGCGTGAGGTGGCGGGTGCAGCGGCAGATGCGGGTGCGGCGGGCTTTGCGCGGGCGCGCACTGCGGCAGCGGCCACGCCGCGCACTTCGCCATCAAAGGCAAATTGCGACTGGCCGAGCATGGTGCGGGCGGTTTGCATCCGGGCGTCAATCAGCCAGTCGAGTGCGCCGGCTTTGAACAGCAGCATCCAGGCTGCGGTAAACGCGGCAAACATTACGAGGGCAGTCAGCCTTTCGGTCATGTCAGTTTCGTTTCTTAAAAACACCTTGCAGCGGTTGCCGCCAGGTTTTGCTGGACCAGTGAGACGGGTCTTGGTCAGGCCCGCCTCCGGCAGTCCGGTGCATCGTCCGGGGTAGCGTCCGATGCGCCGCGAAAGGCGCCTTTACGAGGATGCGCCTTCAATCGCCAGCGCCAGCACAATGATGACTGCACCGGCGGCCACCACACTTTGCAATATCGGGATCAGTTCCATTTTCGGCGCCTTTTTGTCATCAGAGAAGATGCGATGGGGTGAACTATATTGATTATTGAATGATTAATAAATAGTCTAAAATATAATTCATTGTTCGTATTAATTGACTAATTAATGTGAACCAATTCCTTTTGCCCGAGTCTTTTTTCGAGTCAGTGCCCGCCCATGGACAAGTTGCACGCGATGGAAATTTTTGTGCGCGTGGCCGAACTGGAGAGTTTCGCCAGAGCGGCCGAGCGACTCAACCTCGCGCCCGCGAGCGTGTCGATCGCGATCCGCAATCTGGAGACGCATCTGGGCGTGCGCCTGATGACGCGCACCACGCGCAAGGTCAGCCTGACCGATGACGGGCGCGCCTATCTCGCGCGCTGCCGCCGGCTGCTGGCCGAAATTGACGAGACCGAGAGTGCGTTAAAGCAGACCCAAAGCCGCCCGCAGGGGCGCTTGCGGGTCGAGATTCCGACCGGGCTGGGGCATTTGTATGTGACGCCGGCGCTGCCGGGTTTTTCGGCACGCTATCCCGAGGTCAAGGTGGTGGTGACACTGGGTGACCGCTTCGTCGATCTGACCGAAGAGGAGGTTGATGTGATCCTGCGCGTGGGGCCGCTGGAGGATTCGACCATGGTGGCCAAGCGGGTCTACGACGCGCGTTTCGTTACCTGCGCGTCGCCCGGCTATGTGGCCCGGCATGGCCGGCCGCAGTCACCGTCCGAATTGGCACAGCACAATTGCCTCGGCTATTTTTCGGCCAGTCTGGGGCGCTCGGCACGCTGGAACTACCACAAGGGCGGGCGCGACGTGATGCATGCGCCCGAGGGTACGCTGCACATGAATAACTCGGAGGCCTTGATTGACCTGGCCGTGGCCGGCACTGGCATTGTCTGCATGCTCGAGACCGGCGTGCTGCGCGCGATTCGCGCCGGGCATCTGGTGCCGCTGCTTGAAGACTGGGAGTCGCCGGTGCTGCCGATCTCGGTGCTCTACTGGCCGAGCCGCCACCTGTCGGCCAAGGTGCGCGTGTTTGTCGATTTCATTGCGGAACTGTTTGTCAAACAGGTGCCGCATTTGACACCGGCCTACGGGCGCGGCGGCATCACCGGCATCACCGGCATCACCGGCATCACGATGGGCACGGTGTGAAAACCGAAGCTGCCTTTTTTGCGGTCGGCAAAAAACAGCTTCAGGGTTTCAATCACGGTGCGGAATGCCAGGTCTTTCCACGGCACGCCGGCTTCGCTGTAGAGCCGCGTCTCCAGGCTCTCTTCACCCGATGAAAATTCGGGTGTGGCCAGGCGGGCGCGATAAAACAGATGCACCTGATTCACATACGGCACATCGAGCAGGGCAAAGGCGTGCAATTCAATCGCTGTGGCACCGGCTTCCTCCAGCGTTTCACGCGCCGCGCCTTCGGCGCTGGTCTCACCGTTTTCCATGAAGCCGGCCGGCAGGGTCCAGTAGCCGTAGCGCGGCTCGATGGCGCGTTTGCAAAGGATGATGCGGTCTTCAAATACCGGGATGCAGCCGACCACCATCTTGGGATTTTCGTAATGGATGCCGCCGCAGGCTGGGCACACTGCGCGCTCGCGCGCGTCGCCGGGCGGGATCAGGCGCTCCACCCGGGTGCCGCAATTGCTGCAATGGCGCAGCGGCGGGCGGTGGATGTTGAAGGCTGCGCCGGGTGCGCCGGTGAGCGGTGTGCGCGCGGCGATGTTGGGCGGAGTGCTCATAGCAGCGCGGCGATCTGGTCGAGCGAGGCCACCGTGTGATCGGGCGCGGGGCCGTGCAGATCGAGCGGCGCATGCAGGCGGTTGATCCAGAATACGGTGAAGCCGAAGGCCTTGGCACCGATGGCGTCCCAGCAGTTGGATGACACAAAGCCGATTTTTTGCTTTGGCACACCGAGGCGCTCGACCGCAAGCTGATAGACACGCGGGTCAGGCTTGAATACGCGCAGGGGATCGACCGAGATGACGGCATCGAGCAATGGCTCCAGCCCCGAGTGCTTGACCAGTGTGCCGAGTGTGCCGGGTGCGCCGTTCGACAGGATCGCCAGTTTGCGACCTGGCTTCAGTGTGGTCAGCGCGGCTGTGACTTCGGCGAAGGTGTCGAGCTTGACGTACTGTGCGATCAAGGAGGCAATCTGATCTTCCGATGGGTTCAATTTGAGCGCGGCGCTGGCGTAGCGCAGCGCTGCTGCGGTGACCACATCAAAACTCTCGTAAGTGCCCATCAAGGAGCGCAGCCACGTGTATTCAAGCTGCTTGGTGCGCCAGCGCTGTGAGAGCGCCTCACCCTGACCGGGGAAAAAACCCTCAGCCAGAGCGGTCACCGAATGCACATCGTAGAGCGTGCCGTAGGCGTCGAATACGAGTGCGTCAAGTTTGGACATGCGGTTTCCTGGCTTGTGGTGCGGCACGGATTTTGGACGATGGCGAGTGCCGTTGGCGGGTGCGATGGTGCGTACGATGGTGCGTACAACAGAAAGCTGGTCCCCCCGGCAGGAGTCGAACCTGCATCTGACGCTTAGGAGGCGCCCGTTCTATCCATTGAACTACGGCGGGAGTGGCGCGAATTTTAGCCCAGCGCTGTGCCGGTGCCGCTGTCTGCCGCAGTCACTCGCATGGCCACGCGCATTGCCGCTCGTGTTGCCACTTGTGGCCGCCAGCACTGCGCACTGCCGCTGCGCCGTACCACCTACAATGCGCACCTCTCCGCTTTTGCGCCTCTTGTTTGCGCCCCTTTGCTGCCATGATTAAAGCCTTCGACCACGTTGTGATGACCTGCCGTGACCTTGACGCCAGCGTCGATTTTTATACCCGCGTGCTCGGCATGAAACTCGAACTGTTTGGCGAACCGCCCAAGCCGCAGCGCAAGGCATTGCGCTTTGGCGATCAGAAATTGAATCTGCATCAGGCCGGTGACAAGAGCGTGACCGACATTTACGCGCAACAGCCAACACCCGGCTCGCTCGATCTGTGTCTTCTCGCTGCGGTGCCGCTCGATCAGGTGATTGCCAAACTCAAGGCCGAAAACGTGGCGATCGAAGTGGGCCCGGTGAAACGCACCGGCGCGCGCTGGCCGATCCGCTCGGTCTATCTGCGCGACCCTGACCACAATCTGGTTGAGATCAGCGAGCAGTGGCAAGACGTGCCGGTAACGGCCACAGCGGAGCGCAAATAACGTGCCTCTGATTGTTCTTGAAAAAACCGAACTCGCGTTCGGCCACTTCCCGCTGCTGGACCGCGCCGATCTTTCCGTCGAGGCGGGCGAGCGGATTGCCCTGATCGGGCGCAATGGCGCGGGCAAGTCCTCCTTGTTGCGCGCCATCGCTGGGCAGACCCAGCTTGACGATGGCCGCATCATTCTGCAAACCGGTTTGAAACTCGCGGTGGTCGATCAGGAGCCAAAGTTTGATGCGGATGACACGGTGTATCACGCTGTCGCCGCCGGTTTGCATGAAGAGCACGCGCTGATTGACGAGTATGAAACCCTGATTGCCAGCGGTCTGCACGACGATGCCAGCATGAAGCGCCAAGGCGAGCTGGAGCACGAGTTGACGCAGGCTGATGCCTGGGGCACTGCGCACCGGATCGAAATGGTGTTGCAGCGCTTGCGTCTGGTACCCAACACCAAGGTGGGTGCGGCCTCGGGTGGCATGAAAAAACGCATCGCGCTGGCGCGTGCGTTGGTCGGTGAACCGCAGTTGCTGATTCTCGACGAGCCGACCAATCATCTCGACATTGAGTCGATAGCCTGGCTCGAAGACATGCTGGTCGACCACAAGGGCGCGGTGCTGTTTGTGACGCACGACCGCGCGTTTCTGGATCGCGTCTCGACGCGGGTGGTCGAATTGGACCGCGGCCGCCTGCTCTCGTTTCCCGGCAATTTCTCGGCGTACCAGACCAGAAAAGCCGAGCAGGTTGAAGTGGAGCGCGTGGTCAACGCCAAGTTCGACAAGTTTCTGGCGCAGGAGGAAGTGTGGATCCGCAAGGGCGTGCAGGCGCGCCGCACCCGCAACGAGGGCCGCGTGCTGCGGCTCGAATCGCTGCGCAGCGAGCGCGCGGCGCGGCGTGAGCGCTCGGGCCAGGTCAACATCGCGGTCGATGATTCGACCCGGTCGGGCAAGGTGGTGGCGGAACTCACCGATGTATCGAAATCATTTGGCGATCAGGTGATTGTCAGCGGTCTCAACCTGCGTCTGCTGCGCGGCGACAAGCTCGGTTTGGTCGGGCCGAACGGCGCGGGCAAGTCGACCATCATCAAATTGATCCTGGGGGATCTGGAAGCCGATAGCGGCGTGGTCAAGCGCGGCTCCAAACTTGACGTCGCCTACTTCGACCAGTTCCGCGACCAGTTGAACGATGACGCCACGCTGGCCGACACCATCAGCCCTGGTTCGGAATGGGTCGAGATCGGCAACGCCAAAAAACACGTGATGAGTTATCTGGTGGATTTTTTGTTTCCGCCCGAGCGTGCCCACGCCAAGGTCTCGTCGCTCTCCGGCGGCGAGCGCAACCGCCTGCTGCTGGCGCGCCTGTTCGCGCGGCCGGCCAATTTGCTGGTGCTCGATGAGCCGACCAATGACCTCGACATCGACACGCTCGAATTGCTTGAGACGTTATTGCAGGACTACGCCGGCACCGTGATTCTGGTCAGTCACGACCGCGCGTTTCTCGACAACGTGGTCACGCAGGTGCTGGTGTATGACCCGGCACCGGACAACGCGGGCCGCTGGACCGAAAATCCGGGCGGTTACTCCGAATGGCAAGCGGTATTGAAGCGCAGGTTTTCGCAAGGTGGCCGGCCTGAAGGCGTTGGTGCGGGCGGCTCTTCGGCGAGCGGCCTCAGGAACCCGCCCCCACCAACGGTTTCCGGCCCGGGCACCGGTCCAGGGCCTGCCCAGAAGAAAGGCAAACTGAGCTACAAAGAAATGCGCGATCTCGACACGCTGCCCGCGCAAATCGCCGCGCTCGAAGCCGAGCAGAAGCTGGTCGAGGCCAAGCTCGCTGACCCCGCCACCTATGCGCGCACCGACGCGGCGGCGCTGGCGGATGCGGCCAAACTCAAAGACCGGTTTGATGCGATTGAGGCCGGTATGCTGGTCGCACTTGAGCGCTGGGACGCGCTGGAGAAAAAAGCGGCTGGGGGTGGTTGACAATGGAATTAAAGCCGCTGGAACCGGAGCCGCCCGGCGCGGATGCGACGCCAGCCGCAGCCGGCAGCACAGCCGCCTCTGAGGCCGCTTCTGGAGCCGCCACCGGTGCGGGCGCGTGCATCAGATCCGCGCCCGCCAATGCTTTCGTTGTTAATTTGCGCAGCGGTGCGCGCGCGGCGTTTTTTAGGCCGGTGCGCGAAGCTGATTTCGCGCCGTCGTTCATGCAGGCGCTGCTGTTTGCGTTGTTGTCGCTGCTCTCAATGTTTGGATTCGATGTCGCGCGCGTGGGTGTCAATGGGCAGTTCGCCTGGTATGGCCTGCCGATGGCTCTGATGTTTGTGCCGGTTTTGTTGTGGGCCGCATCACTGATCTGCGCCGGTGCTGGGCAGTCTGGCAAAACCCTGACCCTGTTGACCGCGCTGAGCGCCGCCGCGCTATTCGTGCATGCTGGCGTGGACCTGATTGGCGTGTTGACCGCCAGGCTGGGTGCCGCATTGCCCGCTGCCGCTGTGTCAGCGGAGGGCATTGGCTTTTGGCTGCTGCCCGCGTGGATGTCCGCCGTTACGCTGGCGCTGGCGGCGCGCCTGGGCTGTGTGCGCGGTCTGCGCGCGTTGCACGGACTGCGCAGCGCAGGGGCCGCAGCGGCAGGCGTGGCACTGGTGGCGGCTGCCGGCGCGATGAATCTGTTTGGCGGCGCGCTTTGGTATCCGGTGCAAAGCGACGCGGCCAATGCTGCGCCAGAGGGCTACGGTGCGGCTGCCCACGAAGACGTGATCTACGCCCAGCCGCGCCTGTTGGCACGCGCGCTTGGCGCGCTGACGCCGGGGCGTGCGGATGCGCCCAATCTTTACTACGTGGGTCTGGCCGGTTACGCCAGCCAGGACGTGTTCATGAAGGAAGTGATCGCGGCAGAGACCCTCTTCAAAGACCGCTTCGGTGCCGAAGGCCGCACTGTCAAGCTCATCAACAACAGCAAAACCCTGGCCGAGGTGCCGGCTGCTGGCGTCAATGCGCTGCAGGCCACGCTCGATGGCGTTGGCCGCTCGATGGACAAAGAGAAAGACATTCTGTTTTTGTTCATGACCTCGCACGGCGGGCGTGACTACAGATTCAGTCTCGATATGTGGCCGTGGCGGTTTAGTGATCTGGACCCGAAGCGCCTGCGTGCGCTGATCGATGCTTCGGGCATCAAGTGGAAAGTGGTGGTGGTGTCGGCCTGTTATTCGGGCGGTTTTGTCGAGGCGCTCAAAAGCCCCACCACCCTCGTCATCACGGCGTCGGCACCGGACAAAAATTCTTTCGGCTGCAGCAACGAAGCCGATTTCACTTATTTCGGCAAGGCCTATTTCGATCAGGCGCTGCGCAAGACCACCTCGTTTACCGAGGCGTTTGAGCTGGCGCGGGCCGAAGTGATTGAGCGCGAGGCAAAGGAAAAACAGACGCCGTCGGCGCCGCAAATGTCGCTTGGGGCCGAGATCGCGGTGAAATTGCAGGCCTTTGAAGCCGGCTTGCGCACCACTGCAGGCGGCGCTGCCAAACTCGCCGCTACACCGGCAGCAACGCAGGCGGTGGATGCAGCTTATGTGCGATTGGCCCAAGTTGAGTGGTCGCAGTCTGTGATGAGCAACGATCAACGTTTATGCGTGGAGGGGCAGGTGCGGTTCGGCCCAGCAGAGCGGGTCAAGGGCGATCCGGATTATTTCGGCGGTATCAAGCCGGGGCATGCATTGTGGCCCGGCATAGTGGCGGCATATGACCGTTATGCCGGCAAGGCGTGCTCCGACCGCAAGGCTGAAGAGTGGTGGCGTGAGTACGCCGAAATATTGGCAAGGCATTTGCCAGTCGCTGAAGCCCGGGTGGCAGCCAAACATTTTGACGCGCCTCACGGCGTCAATTATCAGCGCGCTGTGGCCGCCACCGACATCGAAATTGGCAACGAGCGGGCGCGCTGGTCGGGGCAGATCGTTCAAAGCGCGGACGCTGATCTCAATGCGGCACTGTCGGCGATCTACCGTGAGCGTGACGCGCGCGCGGCCGCGAACCAATCGCGCCGTTGACAAGGATCATGGCGATACATCACACCCGGCTGCGTTCAACATGCGCGCCGTATAATTTCCTGTCATGACCTATACAACTCTTGATTCTGGCGAACCCGGTGCAGCCGGGGCGGCGCACGCGGCTGGGGAAATATCATTTATGCCTGCGTCACGCGCAGCGCGGGCGGCGGTGTGGCTGGTGCTCGCGACATTGGGCGCGCTGGTATTTGCCGCCTGGCTGCGCCCTAACATGATTTTTGATCTGGCCGACATGGTGTTCTGCAACTAACGCGTGCAACCGGGGGCTGCGTGCAGCGCCGCTCAAAATTGCGGCGCGCAACCAAAACCCTTGTGCCGCCTTGTTCTCCCGCTGTGTCAAGAGCAGGTTGTCCCCGGAATTTGTGGATAACTATTTTTTCAAAACCATGGTTTTTTCCTCTTGACAAGCTTCATCTGCGGTTTCATGGCCCGCTTCATAGCCCGTTTCATAGCCCGCCTCATAGCCCGTCCGTCCCCCGCAATTTTCCTTCCGCAATAACTTATGGCAACCAAGTCCTCCGCGTCGTATAACGAAGCCTCGATCCGCGTGCTCAAAGGGCTGGAGCCGGTGCGCGAGCGCCCCGGCATGTACACCCGCACCGAGAGCCCGCTGCACATCATTCAGGAAGTGCTGGACAACGCCTCTGACGAAGCGCTCGGCGGTTACGCCAAGAATATTGATGTGGTGGCGCATACCGATGGCTCGATCTCGGTCAAGGACGATGGACGCGGCATTCCGGTCGGCTTGCATCCGGAAGAAAAAGTGCCGGTGGTCGAGATCGTGTTTACACGCCTGCATGCGGGCGGCAAGTTCGATAAAAAGGGCGGCGGTGCTTACACCTTCTCGGGCGGCCTGCACGGCGTTGGCGTGTCGGTTACCAATGCCTTGTCGACGCGGCTGGAAGTAACGGTGTGGCGCGAAGGCGGTGAGCACCGGATTGTGTTTGCGCACGGCGGCGAGGTGTCGGAGCGGTTGAAGAAAATCGGCAAGACCGATCAGAATGGCACGCTGGTGCGGGCGTGGCCGGCAGCGAAATATTTTGATTCGGCCGAGGTGCCACCGGACGAGCTCAAGCGCCTGCTGCGCTCCAAGGCGGTGCTGCTGCGCGGCGTCACCGTCACACTGACGATTGAAAAGACCGGCGAGAAACACACCTGGCTCTACAAGGAGGGCCTGCGCGGCTATTTGCAGGAGGCGCTCGACGGTGCCGAGCCGCTGATTCCCTGGTTCGAGGGCGAGAAATATCTGGAAACGCCGGACGACAACTTTGCCGTGGGCGAGGGCGCGCAGTGGGTGGTGGCGTGGACCGAAGAAGGTGCAATTGCGCGCGAGAGTTATGTCAATCTGATTCCGACGACAGCCGGCGGCACCCATGAGTCAGGTCTGCGTGAAGGCTTGTTTGGCGCGGTCAAAAGTTTTATCGAGCATCACTCGCTGCTGCCCAAGGGCGTCAAGCTGCTGCCCGAAGACGTGTTCGCGCGCGCGTCGTTCGTGCTCTCGGCCAAGGTGCTCGACCCGCAGTTTCAGGGCCAGATCAAGGAGCGCCTCAACAGCCGCGATGCGGTGCGTCTGGTGAGCTCAACCACGCGCCCGCCGTTGGAGTTTTGGCTTAACACCCATGTGGACCAAGGTAAAAAACTGGCCGACTTGGTAGTCAAGCAAGCGCAAGGCCGGATGAAGGCCGGGCAAAAGATCGAGAAGAAAAAAGGCTCGGGCGTGGCGGTGCTGCCGGGCAAGCTGACCGATTGCGAATCGAATGAAGTGGCGCGTACTGAAGTGTTTCTGGTCGAGGGCGACTCGGCCGGCGGCAGCGCCAAGATGGGGCGCGACAAGGCGTTTCAGGCGATCCTGCCGCTGCGCGGCAAGGTGCTCAACACCTGGGAGACCGAGCGCGACCGCCTGTTTGCCAACAACGAGATTCACGATATCGCGGTGGCGATTGGGGTTGATCCGCACGGTGCTGGTGACACGCCCGATTTGTCCGGCCTGCGCTACGGCAAGATTTGCATTTTGTCTGACGCGGATGTAGACGGCTCGCACATTCAGGTGCTGCTGTTGACCTTGTTCTTCAAACACTTCCCCAAGCTGATCGACGCCGGTAATATTTATGTCGCGCGCCCGCCGCTGTTTCGCGTTGATGTGCCCGCCGCGGGCAAGCGCGCGGTGCGCAAGTTGTATTGCCTCGATGAAGGTGAGTTGGAGGCGGTGCAGGACAAGCTGCAAAAAGAAGGCGTGCGCGACGGCTCCTGGCAGATTTCACGCTTCAAGGGGTTGGGCGAGATGAACCCAGAGCAGCTGTGGGACACCACCATGAATCCGGACACGCGGCGCTTGCAGCAAATCCGTTTCGGCGAACTCGACGCCGCGCGCACCAGCGAAAAATTCACCATGCTGATGGGCAAGGGAGAAGCGGCTGCGCGGCGCACCTGGATTGAAGAGCATGGCAATGAGGTGGAGGCGGATATTTGAGTGGTGTGACGAAAATGTCAGCGGCATGGCATGGGTGGTGCAAGGAAAAGCTACGCACTGTGTAGCCAAGTGACCCGGCCTCACTTGGTCTATTGATGCGGGTGGAATTGAACTGTTACACATCGACGAGAATGGCTCCGGGAGCGGATGTTGCAGGGGTGTGGCCGCACAATGGCTGCTGGAGCGGATCTTGGCGAGGTTGACTGTTTCAAACTTCACCTTGCACCACCAGCATATTGAAATCAGCCGCGCCAATCCGTTTGGACTTTGCCGCCTGATACTCGACCGAGTGATAAAACGCTTTCGCGGCCTCAATCGTCTCGAAGCGGTTGATGACGACACGGTTGCAATCGAGCCGGCCTTCGAGAAACTCGAACTCGTTGCTGCGCGCCAGCAGGGTGCTGTTGAACTGGGTATTGACCGGCCCGGCCAGACGCGCGTATTCGGCATAGGCTTCGGGGTTGGTGACCTTGATGATGGCGATGACGTAGGCGCTCATGATGGGTTGTCCTTGGGGATGCTCAACAGCGAAACCGCAGAACGCGGCACAGGGCCGGTGATGCTAACGCACCCGGTGCCACGCCTCTGGCGGCAAGCCGTCAGCCGGTATGGTGGCTGCGCGCCGGGGGCAGCGCATGTTTGGCAGCACATCTCGCAGCACATCACTGGCAGCGCGCAGCGCGTTGCCCGGTACGGTTTCCGTAGAATGCGCTGATGGCTTCGCTCTACCAGCTCAAACCTGCCTTTCAGGGGTTGCTGCGCCCCTTGGTGCGGGCGCTGGCCCGCGCCGGCATCAGCGCCAATCAGGTCACGCTGGCGGGGCTGCTGCTGTCTATCGCTGCCGGTCTTGCTCTGGCCTCCTATCCACATCATGCGTCGGCGCTGCTGGCGGTGCCGCTGGTCATGCTGGTGCGCATGGCGCTCAACGCTATCGACGGCATGCTGGCGCGCGAGCACCGCATGCAGACTACGCTGGGCGGCTTTCTCAACGAGTTATGCGATGTGGCGTCCGATTGCGCGCTCTATCTTCCGTTTACGCTGGTGTTGCCGCAGGCTGCGGTCTGGGTGGTGTTGCTTACGGTGCTGGCGGTACTCACTGAGTTGGCCGGCGTAGTGGCGCAGGCGCTCGGCGGCAGCCGCCGTTACGACGGGCCGATGGGCAAGAGCGACCGCGCCTTTGTGTTCGGCTTGATGGCGCTGCTGCTCGGCGCGGGCGTGGCACCGGGGCAGTGGTGCGTTATGCTGCTGGGGCTCGCCTGCGCGCTGTCGGTGGTGACCTTGTGCCGCCGCATCAAGCTTGGCGCGCTCGAAATCGAGATGCACGGACAGCCTGGTCAGCGCGGCACGAGCGCGGCGGCCACACCGCCCGCACCGCCCACCGGTACTGCGGTGGCACCGCCTTTGGCCGGTGCGCTTGACCGGAGCCCCCACAACAACAATGACGAGCGAGGAGGTGCGGCATGAGCAACGAAGCCGGCAAAGAAACCGGCGCGGTCAGAAAAACCTTTGACGCCTCGCAAAAAGCGCTCAAGCAAACCATCGAGGCGGTGCCGGGCACGGTGCAGCAGGTGCAGAAGGCGATTCCGCAGCCGCATTTTCCCGAGGCGGTCGGTTACGCATTTTTGGGGGCCTATGCAATCCTGATGTTCGCCACCGTGTTTGTCTGGCTGCGCAAACGCCTGCGGCCCGAGCGCGATTACTCCGAGTTGAAATTGCGCATCAAGACCTGGTGGATCATCGTGGTGCTGACCACGTTTGCGCTCGGCTTCAACACCTATTTCTCGATCTTCTGTCTGGCGTTTTTAAGCTTCCTGGCGTTCAAGGAATATCTCTCGCTGGTGCCGACGCGGCGCGCCGATCACCGCGTGTTGCTGTGGGCTTACCTGGCGATCCCGGTGCAATACATTTTGGTGGGGGCCGAGTGGTACGGCGTGTTCATCATTTTCATCCCGGTCTACTGGTTTTTGTTCATGCCAATGCGGATGGTGCTGGTGGGCGAGACGGATGGATTTTTGAGCGCGGTCGGCACCTTGCAGTGGGGTTTGATGACGTGTGTGTTTTCGCTCTCGCACATGGCCTACCTGCTGGTGCTGCCGGCGGCGGGCAATCCGAATGGCGGCGGCGTGGCGCTGCTGTTTTATCTGGTGTTCCTGACGCAGTTCAACGACGTGGCGCAGTACGTCTGGGGCAAGCGCTTTGGCCGTACCAAAGTTACGCCCACGGTCAGCCCGAACAAAACGCTCGAAGGCCTGATCGGCGGCGTGTTCACCACCACGCTGCTGGCATTGGCGCTGGCACCGTGGCTCACGCCTTTGAGCCATCTGCACGCGTTGGCGATGGGCGTCTTGATCGGCTTCGGCGGTTTTATTGGCGACGTGACGATCTCGGCGATCAAGCGTGATCTGGGTATCAAGGACAGCGGCTCACTGCTGCCGGGGCATGGCGGCATTCTGGACCGGATCGACAGCCTCACCTTTACCGCACCGGTGTTTTTTCACGTTGTGTACTTCTTGTACTACTGACATGAGTGGCACCAGCGGCGGCATCAGCGGGCGGATCAACGATGCACTGCGGCCCTGGCTGCGCCGCGCATTCGCACTGCTGGTGGCGTGGCCGGTGTGCCTGGTGGTGCTGGGCATGAACATCCGCCACCGCACCCGCCTGCCCTTGAAAGGCCCCGCCATCGTCACGCCGAATCACAACAGCCATCTCGACACCGCCGCTATGCTGACGATTTTTCCGCTCAGCGTGATTCCGCAAGTGCGGCCAGTAGCGGCAGCAGATTATTTTCTAAAGTCCGGGCTGATGGCGTGGTTTTCACTCAATTTTGTCGGGATCATTCCGATCATGCGCAAGCGGCCAAAGGTGGCGGTCGCGGCGGACGCCGCAGCGGCAGATGCGGTTGCACCGGAAGACGATCCGCTGCAAGGCTGCTACGACGCGCTTGAGCGTGGCGAAATATTGATTATTTTTCCCGAGGGCACGCGCGGCGAACCCGAGCGCATGCAGGAATTAAAATCGGGCGTGGCAGTGCTGGCATCAAAGTACCCGGATGTGCCGGTGGTGCCTATTTTTATGCACGGGCTGGGCAAGGCCATGCCCAAAGGCAGTTTCATTCCGGTGCCGTTTTTTGTCGATGTCAACATTGGCACGCCGATGCGCTGGTCTGCTGATTCGGCGGGAGGCGACAAGAAGGCCTTTATGGCCGAGCTGGGCAGCCGCATGAAAATACTCTCTGAAAAACACGAGCGGCCGGATTACCAATGACCATTTTGATTACCGGCGGGGCCGGCTTTATCGGCAGCAATTTCGTGCTCGACTGGCTGGCCCAGTCCGATGAGACGGTGGTCAATCTCGACAAACTGACCTATGCCGGCAACCGGCAGAATCTGGCGTCGCTCGACGGCGATCCGCGCCATCTGTTGGTGCGCGGCGATATCGGCGATGCGCCGCTGCTGGCTTCGCTGTTTGCGGCGCATCAATTTCGCGCGGTGATGCATTTTGCCGCCGAGTCTCATGTAGACCGCTCGATTCACGGGCCAGGCGAATTCATTCAAACCAATATCGTCGGCACCTTTACGCTGCTCGAAGCAGTGCGCGCGCATCTGGCTGCGCTGGGTCAAGCGCAGCGCAGCAGCTTCCGCTTTCTGCATGTCTCGACCGACGAAGTGTATGGTTCCCTGGCGGCCGGTGACGCGCCGTTCACCGAGATGCACCGGTATGAACCGAACAGCCCCTACTCGGCCAGCAAGGCGGCATCGGATCATCTGGTGCGGGCCTATCACCACACTTACGGTGTGCCGGTGGTGACGACCAACTGCTCGAACAACTACGGGCCGTTTCATTTTCCGGAAAAACTGATTCCGCTGTGCATTCTCAATGCGCTCGGTGGCAAACCATTGCCGGTGTATGGCGACGGCCGGCAGATCCGTGACTGGCTCTACGTCAAGGACCATTGCGCGGCGATCCGCTGCGTGCTCGACGTCGGCCGGCCGGGCGAGACTTACAACATCGGCGGCTGGAACGAGAAGGCCAATCTCGATGTGGTCAATACCCTATGCACCATGCTCGATCAACTTGCGCCGCGCGCCGGCGGCGGCTCTTATGCACAGCAGATCACCTTTGTTGCCGACCGTCCCGGGCACGACCGCCGCTATGCAATTGACGCGCGCAAAATCGAGCGTGAACTCGGCTGGCGGCCATTGGAGACCTTCGAGAGCGGTATTGCCAAGACGGTGGCGTGGTATCTGGCCAATGGCGAATGGCTGCGCAATGTCACCAGCGGCGCGTATCGCGACTGGATCGGAAAGCAGTACGCATGAAAATTCTGCTCTTCGGCAAATTTGGCCAGGTTGGCTGGCAACTGCAGCGCGCATTGGCACCATTGGGCGATGTGACCGCAGTTGGCCGCAGCGATGTGGACCTGGAGCAGCCTGACCGGCTGCGCGCGCTGATCCGCCGCGCCGCACCTGACATCATTGTCAATGCCGCCGCCTACACTGCCGTCGATCAGGCCGAAACCGAACCTGAACGCGCGATGAATATCAACGCTGGCGCGCCCGATGTGATGGCGGAGGAAATGTGGCGCGCGGATGGCTGGCTGGTGCATTACTCGACCGATTACGTGTTTGACGGCGCCGGTGCGGCACCTTACGTTGAAACCGATGCGCCCGCGCCGCAAAGCGTGTACGGGCGCACCAAGCTCGCCGGTGAGCGCGCAATTACCGCTTCCGGCTGCCGGCATTTGCTGTTCCGCACCAGTTGGGTCTACTCGGCGCATGGCAGCAATTTTGCCAAGACCATATTGCGTCTGGCGCGCGAACGGCCTGAACTCAAAGTGGTGAATGACCAGACCGGCGCGCCGACCGGGGCCGATTTGATTGCCGATGTGACGGCGCTGGCGCTGCACCGTTTGCGCTTTGATGCGGCGCTGGCGGCACGCGCCAGCGGCATTTATCATTTGACCGCCAGCGGTGCCGTCAGCTGGCATGGTTACGCCCGCATGCTGGTGCGCGAGGCAGCGCGCGGCGGCACTGTGTTGCGGGTTACGCCGGACAAGGTGTTGCCAATCTCGAGCGCGCACTATCCGGTGCCTGCTGCGCGGCCAGCGAACTCGCGGCTGGATACTGCCAAACTGCGCGCCACGTTCGGCCTGACCTCGCCCGCATGGGAGGCAGGCGTGCTGCGGCTGCTGGCGCAGCTGGATCCCAATCGATTGACCAAACCGGAATTTTTATGAAACGCAAAGGCATCATTCTGGCCGGCGGCACCGGCAGTCGGCTCCATCCGGCCACGCTGGCAGTGTCAAAGCAATTGCTGCCGGTGTTCGACAAGCCGATGATCTACTACCCGCTTACTACCCTGATGCTGGCCGGTATTGGCGACATCCTGGTCATCTCGACGCCACAGGACACGCCGCGCTTTGAGCAGTTGCTCGGCGATGGCGCTCAGTGGGGCCTCACTATTTCGTATGCGGTGCAGCCCTCGCCCGATGGCCTCGCCCAAGCCTTCATCATCGGCGAAGCTTTTCTCGGCAGCAGCCCGGCCGCACTGGTGCTGGGTGACAATATTTTTTACGGCAATGACCTGCCGCCCTTGCTGGCACGCGCGCACGGCCGTGAAGCCGGTGCCACCGTGTTTGCTTATCACGTGCAGGATCCCGAGCGCTATGGCGTGGCCGAATTTGACCGCGCGGGGAAAGTGCTATCTCTTGAAGAAAAACCGCCGAAGCCGAAGTCAAACTACGCCGTCACCGGGCTCTACTTTTACGGCAATGATGTGAGTGCCGCCGCACGCAGCCTCAGCCCGTCCGCGCGCGGCGAGCTTGAAATCACCGACCTCAACCGGCTCTATCTCGCAGCAGGAAAACTGCATGTCGAAATCATGGGCCGCGGCTACGCCTGGCTTGACACCGGCACGCACGAGTCCTTGCTCGAGGCGAGCCAGTTTATTGCCACCCTGGAGCGGCGGCAGGGACTCAAAGTAGCCTGCCCGGAGGAGGTGGCATATCGCCTCCAGTGGATTGACGCCGCGCAACTCGAACGCCTGGCGCAGCCGCTGGCCAAAAATAGTTATGGGCAATATTTGTTGAGATTGCTCGGCGAGAAAGGTCTGTGATGAAAGTGACGCCGCTTGCCATTACGGATGTGAAGGTGATTGACGCGTCCGTGTTCGGCGATGACCGCGGCTTTTTTTTCGAGAGCTTCAATCGCCGCAAATTTGAGGCAGCACTGGGCCGGTCGATCGATTTCGTGCAGGATAACCACTCGCGCTCGGAACAAAACGTGCTGCGCGGCCTGCACTATCAAATCCGCCAGCCGCAAGGCAAGCTGGTGCGCGTGGTGGCGGGGGAAATCTTTGATGTGGTGGTCGATATTCGCAAGAGTTCCCCCACTTTTGGCCGCTGGCTGGGCCAGGCGCTGTCGGCGGATAACAAAAAACAGATATGGGTGCCGGAAGGTTTTGCCCACGGTTTTTTGGTGCTCTCTGCCCATGCCGAGGTGCAATACAAGACCACCGATTACTGGGCTCCCGAACACGAGCGCTGCATTGCATGGAATGACCCGGCCATCGGTGTCAAGTGGCCGCTTTCTGTCCCGGCTGGCGCAGTGCCGGTGCTGTCAGGCAAAGATCAAAAGGGTCAGATGCTGGCCGCTGCGGATGTTTTTGCATAACGCAGCGCTGAGCGCCGCCTTACTCTGCGCTCACTTTGGCGCGTGCCATATCGAGCACTGCCGCTTGGCACCATCATGTCTGCTCTGAAAATCGCGGCATGCGGCCTGGCCGCATTGCTGAGCACCGCCTGCGCGCTAGTGCAATCCCCCGCCGAGCGCACCCAAGACATTGCGCTCTCTGCCGGATTTGTCCCGCTTGATCCCCCCGCCGGTGCCTTGCGCGCCTACCTGCGGCAGAGCGGCAACCCTGGCGCGCCGCCGCAGCGCTTGACGGTCTATATCGAAAGCGACGGCGCAGCCTGGCCCGCGCCCGACCTGCCACCGCATGATCCGACCCCGCTAAAACCGCTGGTCATGCACATGGCGGCGGCTGACGTTTCAGCCGCAGTCGCCTATCTCGGACGGCCCTGCCAGTATCTCGACGCTGCGGCCCTTGGCCAATGCGACCCGGCGTTGTGGACCCGCGGACGCTTCAGTGAGGCGGCGGTGGCGGCGGTGAATCGCGCCATTGATACGCTCAAGGCTGCCAGCGGCGCGCGCGACATTGCGCTGGCGGGCTACTCCGGCGGCGGTGCCATGGCGGCGTTGATTGCGGCGCGCCGGCCCGACACCGTCTGCCTGGTGACGGTTGCCTCACCGCTCGATACCGGCGCGTGGACCCGCGCCATCGGCGTGTCACCGCTGCGCACGTCGCTCAATCCGCTCGATCACGCAGCGCGGCTGGCCGGTTTGCCGCAAACCCATTTCACCGGCACCCGCGATAACGTGGTGCCGCCTGCAACGATTGCCCGGTTTATCGCGCCGATGCAGCGCGCGCAGGTGATTGCCCGCGCCGGTTTTGACCATGACTGCTGCTGGGCGCGCGACTGGCGTGAACTGCTGCGCCAGTCGTGTTTGCATGCGCCTTGAAGCATGGTCTTGAGGATACGCAGCAGCGCCCCTCAAAAATTCCACTCTTCCTCCAGCCGTTGACCGGTGCGCAACAGCGCGCCAAAGCCGGATGCCACGATCACGTTTTGCCCAAACACAATGCCGTCAGCGCTGCCGCGATACTGCGCCAGGATATCGAGCGGGTCTGCGCCGCGCATGCCGGTGGCCTGATCGACCGAGGGCACCGGGCAGCGCGGGCAGGGCTTGACCGGGCGTAATTGAATTCGAGGCGCGCCTGCGGCCGCATCATCTTCAGGGCGGCTGCGCAGGGCAGCGAAGCGGTCCTCGTCATGCGCCTCCACGCCCTTGATAACGATGTTGGGCCGGAACCGGTTCATTGGCAGCGGCTCACGTCCGGTTTCCTGCAGGCGCTCATTGAGTTGCGCGAGCGATGCCTCGGAGATCATCAACAGCGGATAGCCATCCGAAAAACGGTTCAGCGCTTTGATGGTGCCGGTCTGGCCCTGATTCGACCAGCGCGCGTGGGCTGGATCAAAACGTGCCAGCCGCGCGGATGTGCCGAGATAGTCCGACAGCCATTCGCGCGCAGCATCACCTTCGTCGAACGCGGCGCAATGGTGATCCCACACGCGCACCTGCAAGCCGGGTGCGCGCAACGCAAAATCACCGAGGGGGATGGCGAGATCAGGCATGCCGGGCGCGCGCAGGCGCAGTGCGGCCGATTGCGGCACAGACTCCGCAGCAGACTCCGGGTCACCCTCAACGCAGGGTACGATCAAGGCCATGCGTGGATGCTCGCGCTGGGTCAGAAAATCTCCCGCCGCGGTAACGATCATCCATTCGCGGTCGGCAACGGTAGGTTTCCCGCCCGCCGTCTCAAGACCGGCGCGGCCGATTACCGCTTCGCCAAGCGTGAGGCCGGCGCAGCTCTTGACCGGATAAATAATCAGTTGACTGATGAATGCCATCGGGAAAGGTTGCCTGTTGGACGGATGTGAGCGCTGGTCTGAAGCCGCAGCCGCTGTCAAGCGCCACCGGCAGATTCACGCTTTAACCGCGCATCGCGCGCCTGCAGGTGAACCCACGCCGTTCGCAACAAGAGTTGAGGAAAGTTGAGAGGAATCGAGAAGAGTCAAAAAGAGTCGACCGGCATTGCGAGGCGATGCGAACTGGCGCGCCGGCACGCACGGTGCTTACACCACACCGCAAATGACCGCCCCGGCCGCCTGTGCGAGCGCAGCGGGAGCCACTGCAAACCCGGTACTCGGATGTCCCGCTGCAGGAAACACTTGGGCAAATTGCAGCAGCGTGTCATCGAATAGCGCAATCGGCGCAGTCAGGTGTCCCAGTGGCGCAACGCCGCCGATGGTGAAGCCGGTGCGCTCCTTGACGAACGCAGCATCGGCCTTACCGATGGCCTCGCCGATCTGCGCCGCCACGCGTTTCTCATTGACGCGGTTCGCGCCGCTGGTGATGACCAGCACCACCCGGTCACTGGTCTTGGCGCGGAAGATGACCGACTTGGCAATCTGCGCCACGTCAATGCCGAGCACATCAGCAGCCGCATGCGAGGAATGGGTTGGTTCGGCGTGGACGATGATCTCTGTCTCGATCTGCGCGGCAGCGAGCGCAGCGATGACGCGCCGCACGCCCGGGTTCGACAAGACCGACTCGGGGTTGGGATGGCGTGCGGCCTGCGTACTGTGCGCAGTGCTCATGCCAGCGACTTGGTGACAATCTCGAACGTGTCTTTCGACAAGCCCGGCTGCGCTGCCACACGCGCCAATGCGGCTTTGAGCAGGTTGCGCCGCGCCGACTCCAGTTTTTTCCACTGTGCTGCCGCGCGCGCCAGCCGCGCCGCTACCTGCGGGTTGAGCGCATCAAGTTCGATCACGCGCTCGGCCCAAAAATCGTAGCCGCTGCCGTCCGGCGCATGAAAGCACGCTGCATTGCCGTGGCAAAACGTGCCGATCAGCGCGCGCACCTTGTTCGGGTTGCGCATCGAAAACGCTTCGTGGCGCATCAGCGCACGCACCTGGGTGAGGGTGGGCGCGTCTGGCGCGCCGCGCGCACCGGCTTGCAGCGCCAGCCACTTATCGACCACCAGCGCTTCGTCTTTGAACTGTTGATAGAACGCATCGAGCGCTTCGGCACGTTTGGGCGAGTTCGACAGCATCAGCGCCGCCAACGCGTTCATGCGCTCGGTCATGTTGCCGGCTGCCGCAAAGTGCGCCGCCGCGAGGGCCTGCATTGCGCTGCTGTCTTGCTCCATCAGCAGGGCCAGCGCCAAGCCTTGCAGCGCGCGTTGGCCGGCTGAGGCCGGATCGGGCCGGTACGGGCCGGTGACGGCGCTGGCCTTCCACACCGCCAGCAGTTCCTTGCCGCACGCGCGCGCCAGCTCGCGCCGCACCAACACCCGCGCGGTGTGGATCGCGCCGGGGTCCACCGGCTCCATCTGTTCAGCAATGGTGATTTCAGACGGCAGCGACAAGGCCTCGGCCTTGAACGAGGCGTCGAGTGAACGGTCGGTCAACACCGAGCGGAATGCCTTTATCACACTGGCAGGCACGCCAAGAGCCTCACT
>JANOYK010000233.1:0-8550 GCA_031428855.1 Burkholderiales bacterium
GCAGCTGGTTGATGTTGGCACCAACGCGGTCAACGGTGGCAGTTTTGCCGTCACCGCTGCGCTCAGATCGAACCGCTCAATCCGTCCCAATCACGCGGTCATCGACTGGCTGCTGCACCAGGAAGAACGCATGGATCTGGGTACGCCCAAACCCTATCGCGACTTTGAGGAACGCGTGTTCCGGCATCGCCAGGACTTGGTGCGCTTGATCCATGCATTAAACGCGGACGGCAAAAAAATTCTTGGGTATGGCGCGTCAACCAAGGGCAATGTGATGCTGCAATTTTGCGGCTTTTCGCCCGCCGACCTGCCCGCAATCGCGGAAATCAATCCGGAAAAATTTGGATCGTTCACACCGGGTACCCATATTCCGATTGTGTCCGAAACCGACGCACGCGCCATGGCACCGGACTACTTCCTGGTACTGCCTTGGCACTTCAAGAGCGGTATTGTGCGGCGTGAAAAAGAGTTTTTGCAACGCGGCGGCAAGTTGATTTTTCCGTTTCCTGAAATCGAAATCATCTAACGCCGTGTCGTCACGCCAGCCCCGCGTACACCTGCCCATATGAGCGTAAAGACTGCGCTAATCACGGGCGCACTGGGGCAAGACGGGTGCCTGCTTGCCGTCCATCTCCTCGAGTCCGGGTATCGCGTGATTGGGCTGACGAGGCCGGGGACAAATCCGCCACGCGATGGAATACTGTCGAACATGCGTTGCGAGCATCCGAGTCTTACGGACGCCCCAGCCCTGCGCCGCCTGCTCGAGCAGACGCGCCCGGACGAGATTTATCACCTCGCCGCCGTCCACCATTCTTCGCAGGAACACCAGACTCACGGCTCGTTAAATCTCCATGAGGCTATGCTGTCCGGCAATTTCCTGACAACCAAAACACTGGCCTTTGCGATGCTAGAAACGCGCATACCCGCTCACCTGGTGTTCGCCGCCTCCAGCCAGATGTTCACCGCAGAAATTGAAGACCGCACCATAGACGAGCGCAGCCCGCGGAAACCCAGCACGTTCTATGGCCACATCAAATCCTGGAGCATGGATTTGCTGACATTTTTGCGAGCGGAACAAGGTTTGCGGGCCAGCAGTGCGATTCTGTTCAATCATGAGTCCCCGCTCCGGGGAGCACAGTTTGTATCGCGCAAGATCAGCCGCGCCGCAGCAGCGGCCAAGTCAGGCCGGCCGGTCAACCTCGATCTGCAAAACCTTGCGGCTCGCGTCGATTGGTCCAGCGCGCGCGACGTGGTTCGAGCCTTGCATCTTTTGGGTACAGCTACCAGCGCAGAAGACTATGTTGTCGCTTCAGGACAATTGCGTTCCGTTCAGGAGATGCTCGAATCGGCATTTGCGCATGTTGATCTTGACTGGCGTGATCACGTGAATTGCCGTCATGGCCAACCGGGCCCGGCGCTGGCGGGATGCGCTGGCAAGCTGCGCGACAATTTGGGATGGTGGCCACGCATCAGCTTCGGCGACATGATCGGCGAAATGGTCGACCACGATCTTGTGGATGTTGGCCCGGCGGATTGAGTCCGTTCAAATCTGCGTCACCCCAAACCGTTTTCTGGAAATTTGTTATGTCAATTTTGTTACAAACACTTTCCACTGTATTCAGTGCAACGCAGCGCGCCAAGCGCAGAGCGTTCAAACAACTGCAGACCGGTCAATTCGTCAGCGCAGTGATCACCTGCGACAAAATATTAAGAACCGATCCGAAAGATACGCTTGCCTTGAGAGTGCTTGCTGACGTTGCGGACGCCGTGACCGCAGCAGTGGAACGCTTCAAGCGCGAGCCCGGAGTCAATTCCGAACGGGTACTGCGCAAAATCCGTCTGGATTATGTAGGCTTGCTTCAAGCATCAGGATCATCTCTCCCCATGGTTGGCTCGCCCATGGCGCAGGCATACGCCGCACTGATGGCGTCGGGACTGCGGGACCTGGAGCGGGACGGTCAGGAGGCTGCGGCATTTGGCAAGCTGCGCGATCAACTAGTGGCGGCGGACTGCGTCGTGGACGCGCCGATATTACTTGCCGCCATGCTTCTGTGCTTTAGCTTTGAACTGCCTCTGCCCAAATCGCTCGGGGTCATTGCTGAAAATGTGCGTGAAGGTTATTGTCATTTTCTGCTCGACTCGCCGCTCGTGTTGCGGCATCCCGGCGAGGCGGAACGGTGCGGCGTGTTTCTGGCGGAAGTCATGGCCTTGTTTCACCAGGAAATCATTGTTGAGCACGCCATCGTCCGTACCACCGAGGCGCACAGACTCGCGGATATTGTGACTAACCGGGCCAAGTTTTTGCAGGTTTACTTCACGGCACAAAATTTTCGGCCCATGATGCACCAGCGCGGCGACTTGATTGCAGCTGCTCTGATTTCCGCCGGCGCAACGGTATTGAAGGCCTACCCTCCACGCCAGGCGCCTGACAAAAAAATTAGCTTGGGTGTGATCACAACATTATTCGGTGCGCATACAGACGCCCATTTCACGGCATCCCATATCGATCATCTTGATCGCACGCAATTTCACGTCATCCTGTATGTAATCAAGGCAACCGGCCACGCACTGGAGCGCCATTGCATCTCACGCGCAGATCAATTTGTCGTGCTGCCAGCGGGGGGAGTTCAAGAACAGTCGGAGCGCATTCGCGCCGACGACCTCGATATATTGATGTTTGGCGTGAATCAAACGGTGACGTCCAATATCCCTGCGCTGCTCGGTGGCATGCGTCTCGCACGTACCCAAATTGCGACGGTATCGTCACCCGTAACCACCGGCCTGCGGCACATCGATACCATGCTCAGCGCTGTGGATAACGAAGCCCCGAATGGGGCAGAGCAACACTATACCGAGCAGCTATGGTTGATGCCGGGATCAGTCAATGTCTATGCCTATCAATATGACACTGAACCCGCCACGGTCAAATTCGACCGCAGCAATTTAAATATTTCCGATGACACAACGGTTTTCTTTTCGGGTGCCAATTTCTTCAAGATTATTCCTGAACTCTCGTTGACCTGGGCCAGAATTCTCGCTGGTGTTCCCCATAGCGTGCTGGTGTTGATGCCGTTCAATCCCAATTGGGCCGACAGTTACCGCGCATCCCCGTTTATCCATCGCATCAAGGCGCAATTCGCGGCGTTAGGAGTGTCCGCCGACCGGTTGCGCATGATTGATCCGGTTCCGGCCCGTGCCGATGTGTTTCGAGTCGTAGCCACGGCAGATATTTATCTCGACGCCTACCCGTTTGCCGGCGCTTGTTCGATGCTCGATCCCATCATCATGGGGGTGCCTGCAGTGGTTCGAAGCGGCACGGTAGGGCGGTCGCTCCACGGCGCAACCCTGATGCGCATGGCAGGGGTTGACGAAGTCATTTGTACATCAGAAGCAGCTTATATCAGCACCGCCATTGATCTGGCGGCGAATCCGGCGCGCCGGGCGCGCATCCGCGTAGCGCTCAATGCCGTGAATGACCGGCAGCCCCCGCCTTATTTTGACACCCGGACTTTCTCGTCGAAGGTAGGGAACGCGCTGACCGCGATTCACGCCCAGTATCTGGCCCCCTATCGCGCGTTGCGCGCCGACAACTCGCAGGAACAGCGTCGTAAGCTGCAGGCATTGGCCGACGCAGTACTGAAACAGAGCCTGGAACTTTCGGCACTGATTGATATTGGCATGGTCCAGTCCATCGTCAAGCCCTACTTTGAACACAAGAAAAGCGCGCGGCAGCATCACATGATTGATGTCGGTGCCTGTCAGGGCGTGATGGCCGAACCGCTGCTCGCCAATGGCTGGACAGCTGATTTGTTTGAGCCTGATCCCAGAGCGCGATCAGCATTGGAACGCACCATTGGAAAATATGGTTCGCGCTGCCGCATCTTCGGCATGGCGGTGAGCGACGGCGCCGAAACCGAGGTGGCATTTCATCAGGCCCAAACCGGACTCTCCGGTTTGGGAGAGTCCCCATTCGGAGCCACCGAAGCGGTACTCACGGTGCCATGTACAAGGCTGGATAATTTCTACGTCAAACACAACGTGAAATATGTTGATTTCCTGAAAATCGATGCGGAAGGTTTTGACTTTGATGTTCTTGCATCACACGACTTCAATCTCATGCAGCCGCCGATTGTCATGGTGGAATACGGCACGCATTTCGAGACTGAATCCCTGCCGGTGATCAACCAGGAAATTGCGCGCATGGCGGCAGCTGGCTATGGCTCGGTCTTATTCAATTATTTCGATGACGGCAATTTCAGCCAGGGCAAATTCATCTACCGGCTCACACACATTTTGATTGACCAGCCCCTGCCCGATTTGGGCCGGGTTGCGTTTGGCAATATCCTTTTTTACCGGTCAGATGATGTCGATTTTTTGCTGACGTTATACGCATTGCTCGACATCTGCCGGCCCCGCGCCGACACGGTGAATTGACCAAACTCCCTATCCGATACGCCGGAACACTTTCATGTCTATCCTGTGGCAAACCATTTCGTCCCTGTTCGGCAATAACCCGCAGGAGAAAACACCTGCCACCCTTCCGGATTTTCAGAAAACGGGGCCAACGCTTTCTCTCGCCATGATCGATGGTGTGCGAGTGGTCGTTCCGAATTCACTCAATTTGCTGACGCCCTATGTTCTGCTCGAACAGCAGGACTGGTTTGAAGACGAGATTAAATTCCTGCGCCGCCTGCTGCTGCCGGGACAGAATGTCATTGATATTGGCGCCAACTACGGTGTGTATACGCTATCCATGGCCAAGACCGTGGGGGCCACCGGACGCGTATGGGCATTCGAACCCGCATCGAGTACCGCGCACCTGCTGGCCGAGGGAATCGCCATCAATCAATTTTCTCAGGTGATCCTCGATCGCAGCGCCGTGTCCCGTGCCAGCGGCACAGCACAATTGTCTCTCCATGAACAATCCGAATTCAATTCGCTGGCGCATGGTCAGCCACACTCAGGCGCCACTGAGACCGTGACGCTGATAACGCTTGACGAAAGTATGCTCCGTTACGGCTGGCGCGATATCGAATTTCTGAAAATCGATGCTGAAGGAGAGGAAGCGAACATATTGGAAGGCGGTAAACGGTTTTTTGCAGAACTATCGCCGCTGGTTCAGTATGAGGTCAACGATGCGGCGAAGCTGCATCTGGAGTTGATTCAAACATTTGCCAAGCTTGGGTACGACTCTTACCGCCTTGTGCCCGGACTCGATCTACTGATTCCGTTCGATGGCGAATCAAAGCCGGATGGCTATCTGCTCAATCTCTTCTGCTGCAAGCAGGACCGTGCAGCGAAGCTTGAGGCGCGTGGATACCTGCTCAGGTCTCGCGCCCATCTCACCGCCTCGATCACCGCGAAACCTGAAGCCAGCCCGGGCGAAGCCCATAACGGGGAAACTTATGCGTGGGGTTACACCATCGCAAAATTGCCCTATGGTGAGCAGCTTGCCAGCGTTTGGGCGCAGACGATGGCCGAAGGTGGCAGAACAGAATTGGACCAAGCTTTGACCTGCTACGCCATCAGCCGGGATGCAGCACTGTCATCGCATGAGCGCTTCGCGGCCCTGGACACCAGCCTTAGCCTGCTGATGATATTGACTGATCGTCAAGCTTCACATTTACGTTTAGCTACATTGGCGCGGGTTGCGCGAGATCACGGTGAACGGGGGCTTGCCGTTAGCGCGCTCCAATTTCTTCTGGGCGATGCGAAATCGCATTCCCATCTGACGGATTTGAATGAACCATTCCTGGTGCCAACGGAGCGGTTTGATACAGTCCCGCCAGGCAATTCCATCAACGACTGGTTGCTCACGGCCGTATTGGAAGCAGTTGAACAACTCGCAAGTTTTTCGTCCTTCCATTCCAAGACAACGGCCCGGGAGCGACTCGAGATTATCTGCTCTCGGGGATTTGGCAGCCCCGAAATGGAGCGCCGCCTCGACTTGCTGCAGAAACGTTTTGGTCCAATGACGCCATAGCAATCAGTATCGGCCAGTTGGCTTGCGGTGCAGTGCTGATTGCTTTCCTCTTCCTGGAACATGCCAAACCGAAGGTCGACAAAGATGGGTTTTTTTGATCGATTCAAATCTGCATGGCGCCCTTCGCCACAAGTTATTTCGTATCACGCCGAAAGGTCGACGCAGGATGCGTTGCGTCTGATCGATGACGGAAATGCCCTCGAGGATGAGGGACGGCTTGACGAAGCGATGCAGCGCTACGAAGCGGCTATAAGGATTGCCCCGGCGCTGGCGCGCGCACATCTCAACCGCGGCAACGTGCTGCTGGCAAAAAATGATGGCGAAGGAGCGCTGGCAGCGTATGCGACTGCGCTTGCGAGCAATCCCGATTACGCATCAGCCCATTACAACATGGGCAACGCCTATCTTCAATTGAACCGCTCACAGGCGGCATTGTCGGCCTATGATGCGGCGATCGCATTGAAGCCGGATTTTGTCGACGCAGAGGTGGCGCGCGGCAATGCGCTCGACGACCTTGGCGAATCCGGCATGGCAGCGGCAAGTTCGCGCCGCGTGCTGGCACTCAAGCCCGATTACACGGAAGCCTACAGCAACCTGCTGTTTTCCCACAATTACCGCCTTGACCAGGCCGCGTCGCTGTTGCTTGAGGACGCTAAAGCTTACGGTAAATTGGTCGAGAAACTTGCACGCCCTTATGAGGTATGGGCTAACGATCCCAATCCGGAGCGGTGCCTGCGCGTAGGGTTTGTATCCGATGACCTGCGCAATCATCCGGTGGGTTATTTCCTGGAAGCCGTGGTCGCCGCGCTGACGGCGAGGTTCTCTGACAGGCTGGAGCTTTTTGCCTATCCCGGACGTTTCGTCCTGGACGCTGCAAGTCAGCGTATCAAAGCGCATTGTCGCGGCTGGTACCCGACGGCGGGAGCATCTGACGAAGAACTTGCCGGCAAAATCCGCGACGACGGAATTGATATTCTCATTGATCTTGCCGGTCATACTGCCGGCAACCGCTTGCCGATGTTTGCATGGAAGCCGGCACCAGTACAAGTCAGTTGGCTGGGCTATTTCGCGACTACCGGCGTGCCGGCAATCGATTACTTGATTGCCGATCACTGGGTCCTTCCGGCAACTGAAGAAGTCAATTTCACCGAAAAAATCTGGCGTCTTCCGGAAAGCAGATTGTGCTTCACTCCTCCGGATGACCAGGTGGACGTCAATCCCCTGCCTGCGTCGACGGCAGGCTACATCACCTTCGGTTGTTTCAACAACCTGACCAAAATGAATGATGATGTGGTGGCGCTTTGGTCACGGGTACTACTGGCCATCCCGGACAGCCAGCTTTATCTCAAGGCAAAGCAGCTGACCGAGTCTTCGGTGCGGCAAAGTGTTCTGAAACGCTTTGCTGTTCACGGTATTGCCCATACCCGGCTGATTTTGGAAGGGTCGACTCCGCGAGTCGATTATCTGAAAGCCTATCAGCGTGTTGATATCGCACTTGACCCGTTCCCTTTCCCGGGCGGTACCACCACTGTGGAGGCGTTGTGGATGGGTGTGCCGGTAATGACGTTGTCGGGTAATCGTTTCCTGTCGCGGCAGGGTGTCGGCTTGCTGATGAACGCAGGGTTATCAGAATGGATCGCCGCCGATGCGGATGACTATGTTGCGCGCGCCGTATCGCATGCATCCAACCCGGATCGATTGGCATTGCAGCGCAGCGCCCTGCGCGGGGCCGTGCTTGCCTCGCCGATTTTTGACGCACCACGCTTCGCGGATCATTTTGAAGATGCTTTGCGCCGCATGTGGAAAAAATGGGTTGGTGCAGCATGCTTTCCGTAAATGCGGCATAACCGCGGCTAGCCAACATTCGCGGCGCTGCTGTCCTCCGCCTATCCCTGCCTGCGCCGCCACATGGCAAACAATGCGTCTTCGAATTGCGGCGCAAAGCGCCCCGCATCAAACAAGACGGTGGCCGCCACCTTTTGCCGCAGCCCGGCACGCAACCGCGCCAGCCCTTCCACATCGGACGACTGCCTCACGGCCAACGCCACGTACTCATCCTCGCTCCACGCCACCCACTGTTCAAGTCCAACACATGTCAACAGGCTCGCGCCAATCCGGCGCAACAGGGTGTCCCCGCCCATTGTTACGGTCGGTACCCCCATCCACAACGCTTCTCCCGTGGTGGTCACGCCGGGATAGGGGGTGGTGTCCAAAATAATATCCACCTGCGCATATGCAGCCAGATAGTCTTCCCGGTTTGGTGTTTCGCCAGCCAATACCACGCGGTCAGAAGCAATGCCAAGGCTTCTCAGCGTATCGAGAATGCGCGCGCGTGCCGATGGATCGCCGAGTTGCGAATTTTGCAGGCGCAGCATCGCCGTGGGACATGCCAGCAGTATCCGGGCCCATAACAACAGGACACGTTGATTGATCTTGTTCATGCGCTGAAAGCTGCCGAAGCTGATATGGCCGTTGCGCAGCACTGGCGGCGGCACGACCACAAGCTTGGGATTGTCGGCTGGTGGCGTAAAACAATTGAAGGTCTCCGGCAGATGCCATATCTCTTC
>JANOYK010000234.1:0-2590 GCA_031428855.1 Burkholderiales bacterium
TGCGCTGCCAGGTCGCACAAAATCAAGACAGCGCCGCGCTTGGCCAAGGCGCGCCGCAACACATCCAGGGTATCGAGGCAAGTGGTGTCGATGTTGATGACATGGTGCAGATCCAACACCACCGCCTTGACGGTCTCTGCGCCATCTTCAAATTCAAGCAGTGCTTCGAGCTTGCCGGCCGAGCCGAAAAACAGCGAACCCGAGATGCGCCACGCCGCCACCCCGCCCGGCACGCCCACGCCTTCGGGCAGGGTATGCATCTGGACCGGTTCAAGCTGCGTCAGACTCGACACGCGGTAAATGAAAAACAGGCAGGCCAGCACCAGCCCCACCTCGACTGCCACCGTGAGATCGAATATCACCGTCAACAAAAACGTCGCGACCATGGTGATGCGGTAGGGCATCGAAAACTTCATCAGATTGGGAAACTCGCGCCACTCGCCCATGTTCCAGGCGACATACATCAGGATCGCGGCCAATGCAGCGAGCGGCACGTGCGCTGCCAGCGGTGCCGCCACCAGCACGATGGCAAGCAGCGCAGCGGCATGCACCATACCCGCCACTGGGGAGGCCGCGCCCGCTTGCACATTGGTGGTGGTGCGTGCGATGGTGCCGGTGGCGGGAATGCCGCCAAAAAACGGCACCACGAAGTTGGCCACACCCTGCGCCATCAGTTCCTGATTCGGGTCGTGACGGTCATCGATCATGCCGTCGGCCACGCGCGCGCACAGCAGCGATTCAATCGCGCCGAGCAGGGCGATGGTGATGGTGGGGGCTACCAGATTGCGTGCCGTATCCCAGTTGAAATCGGGCAGTGCAAAGGACGGCAGGCCCTGCGGAATACCGCCAAAGCGCGAGCCGATGGTGTCCACCGGCCACTGGAACAGCGCCATCGCCAGCGTCGCCAACACCAGCGCGACGATGGTGCCGGGCAAGCGCGCCATAAATTTGAGCGCACCACCGGTGGCGGCGCTTCGCTGCATCAACGCCATCAGCCGCGGCCACAAAAAAATCGCCGCCAGAGACAGCGACGCCAGCACCACAGCAGCGAAATTGACGGTGTGCAGATGGCTGCCCAGCGTGCGAATCATGCCGGCAAAATCCGCCGGCATGCTCTCGACCTGGAGGCCGAGAAAATCCTTCACCTGCGACAGCGCAATCAACACCGCAATGCCGTTGGTAAAGCCGATGATGATGGCGACCGGAATGAAACGGATCAACGAGCCGACACGCATCCAGCCCATAGCAAACAACAACACCCCGGCCATGATGGTCGAGAGCAGTAGATTGGCCAGCCCGTATTTGGCGATGATGCCGTAGACGATCACGATGAACGCACCGGCCGGCCCGCCGATCTGCACGCGCGAACCACCCAGAGCGGAGATGATGAAACCAGCGATGATGGCGGTGAAAATCCCGGCCTCGGGTTTGACCCCGGAAGCAATCGCAAACGCCATCGCCAGTGGCAGCGCGACCACGCCGACGGTGATGCCGGCGATCAGGTCAGCGCCGAACTGTTCACCCGTGTAGCCCTTCAAACTTTTCAGCAGATAGGGCCGGAACGGATGAAAGGGCGACTGCATGGTGCCGCTATTTCACCCGCATGCCGGGCTGTGCGCCTTGATCGGGTTCGAGCAGGTAGATGCCGGGCGTCTTGCCGTCCGCATCGCTCGCGGCCAGCACCATGCCCTCAGAGAGGCCGAACTTCATCTTGCGCGGCGCAAGGTTGGCCACCATCACCGTCATCTTGCCGATCAGTGTGGCTGGGTCGTAAGCCGACTTGATGCCGGCGAAGACGTTGCGCGATTGGTTTTGTCCATCGATGATTTCGCCGATGTCTAGAGTGAGTTGCACCAGCTTGTCCGCGCCTTCGACTTGCTTCGCGTCGATGATCTTGGCGATACGCAGATCGATTTTGGTGAAGTCGTCGATGCTGATCGGGCCGCTTTGGACAGGGGTGCTGGCCGAAGAGGCGCTCTGGGCGGGCTTCTTAGCCGCTTGCGCGCTGGGAGCCTTGGTGGGAGCGGGTTCTGGGGTGGTTGGCATATCGAAAAGCGTGTCGAGTTGTTTTGGGTCGACGCGGGTCATGAGCGGTTGAAATTGGCCAAGGCTATGTCCAGGAGGAGAGAAAGTGGAAACGTCGAGAGGCAATGTAACTTGATCCCAGCTCAGTGAACCACTATTTAAATAATGTTCAGCATTTGCAGCAAGTGTGGGGAGTATCGGCTTAAGGAATAGCGTAAGTAATTTGAATCCTGCGATAGATGCCGCACAAATTTGTCCGAGTTGATCTTTCGCAAACGGATTGGTATTCGCGTCTTTTGCCAATAACCAAGGCTTGAATCCATCAATCTCTTTGTTGATGGCATCGGCTACTTCCATGATCGCCCGTATAGCTTTGCCGAATTCGCGTTCCTCAAAATTGGCGCGAATAGCTTGGCTGCTCGCGACTGCGATAGCGAACCCTCCGGAATCGGCGATCACTGGTACTCCGCTAAATGTGCCCATTCGAATTTCAGGAACCTTGTTGTCAAAAATGTTCTTCAAAAAGGGGGAAATGCGACTGGCAATGTTGACGTACTTCCCAATC
>JANOYK010000235.1:0-5558 GCA_031428855.1 Burkholderiales bacterium
CACGACCGGCTGCCCGAGCGACGCCGTCAACTCGCCGCCGACCAGACGCCCGATGGTGTCGGCCGGGCCACCCGGCGGGAACGGCACCACCAGCCTAATCGGTTTGATCGGGTAGGCACCGGCTGAAGATTGCGCGAGGGCGGAGTGGGGCAGCGCAGCGGCGGCGATGGCAACCGCGAGGGCACCTGCATGGGTGAAGGCGCGCCATCCGGCTTGCGCAAAGTGTGCAAGCGAGGCGAGGGTGCCGTGGTGAATGCGCATGACGGATTTTCCTTGGTGATGTCGCGCTGCTGCGTGGCCGCGCTGGATTGTGCAACTTCTTTTCTGAGTTATCGACTACGGTCCACAATTACTCGCGCTAACTTTACCGCACATCAAACACTGCTCCAAGAGCGTTGGTGGGGGCGCGCCGGCCATCCGGGGCGGCTTCGTAATGGCGGTATCGTGACGACCGCTTCTCGCGCAAGCAGCCGCAAAGGCAAGAACGCTGATGCCCTCATCCCCGCGCCGCTCTGCATTGAAGACATCGCGCAGCGCATCCTGATCGTGCGTGGCCGCCGCGTCCTGCTTGATGCTGATTTGGCTGCGTTCTATGGAGAATCGACCAAGCGCTTCAATCAGCAGGTCAATCGCAATATTGAGCGTTTCCCCAATGACCTCATGTTCCAGTGGAACAAGGCCGAGTTCGCCAACTTGAGGTTGCAATTTGCAACCTCAAGTTTGAAGGACGCCGGCCACGGCGGCCGGCGTTACGCGCCGCTGGCGTTCACCGAGCACGGCGCGATCATGGCGTCGATGGTGCTGGGCAGCCCGCGCGCGACTATCTGGAAGCGGCGCGCTTCAAGCCGCAGGCGGGAGGGACGTGCCAAACCTATTTTCAAGTTGCCATGCCCCGCAGAAGCGCATGGATTGGGCTTCTGCGGGGTCTTCTGCCTGGGGGCCGCTTGCACCAACGGTTCTAGGAGGAATAGGATTTCGACTTTGCGGAGATGACTTTGGGGTCTTACACAAAATTCTGGATAGGCTCGAACCCGCTCTTGCTCAAGGCTCCCAGCGCTGAATCTTGTTTGAGATCAAATGCGGCATCAGCTTTTTGTCCAACGTGGCCAGTGGCGCACCCCTGTCAAGAGCGGCGCGCAGGTAGGCCGCATCGTAACTGCCGCAGCCGAGCGCCATCGCATCGGCAAACAGCGATTCAAAATCGCGCACATCGACCAGGTGCTGAAAGCTCATGTCAGTCAGAAGATCGAAAAATGCGCGCGCCTTGACCGCAGTAATGGTCAGGCTCCTGACCTTGCGCACCAGCTTGGCGGCGACTTCGTGGCAACAAAGCTGGGTCAACACCGGCGTGACATCACCCTTGTCAATCGCGAACAGCAGCGCGCTCGCGTAATCCTTGTTGGCTTGGGGGTCGGGCAATGCAATCGCCAGCAGAACACTGGCGTCAATGACCACCAGATCAGACATGTCCGCGATTGCGGTCGCGGCGCACTTCGGCAGTGATGCCCCGGCTGGCTGACGTCACGGGAGAGGCTTGACACATCTTGAGCAGCTTGGCGATGGCCGCGTGCTGCTTTTGCGTATCTGCCTTGGTCATGAGCACAATCGAAGTGGCCGACGGTTTGCCTGCGGCAGTGCGCGCAAAGGCCTGATCGGTGTGGATCAGGCGAGCCCGGCCTTGCGTGCCGGTTGCAGTTTGAGTGATTCGCGCGGGTTTCATGATGGCAGGGAGTTTACCGCAGGAGAACTTCAGAGAAATTACGCGCTGCGTGCGTGGGCTTACACAAAATTTTGGATACGTCCAATCTGAATCAGGCTCTGCTCTGTCAGGCGCATGGATTGGACTTCTCCAAGGCTATCGGCCTGACAGGCGCTCACACCAAGGGCTTTGAGATGGGGCATATTCAAATAAACAGAGCAGAAATGTAAAGTGGCCCCATCGTCAAGATCAATGTTCGACTGGGTTTAAGTTAGGCACCTGCTTCACATGCAGCTGAACGGCGCTGCCCCGTGTTTTTGGTTTGATCCGGTTTGACCGTTACTCCCTCCGCACCCACGCGATGCCCCGGCGCCGCCGAGTTTGTCTACGATCAACGCACCGCCACCCTGGCCACTGCGATACACGGCATCTGGCGTCTTGTAACCTAAGTGCCTGGTGATAGCGCTGGCCGTTGTAGAACGCGAAGTAATTGGCCAGCCCCGTGAAGGCCTCATCAATCGTGCGATAGCCATTCAGGTAGTCGTTCTCGTATTTGACGCTGCGCCATAGCCGCTCAACGAAGATGTTGCCTGCCGCACGCCCCCGGCCATCCATGGGTCTCGATTTCGGGATCCACCACACCCCATCCACCGCCAACAGTCTACTGCGCCTTCGCCCCCGACTCACGCGCCACTGCGCCCCACTTGCGCACTTCACCGGCGATGAACGCCGCCAGTTGTTCCGCACTGCCCGGCGTCACCTTGGCGCCCTGCGCGGCGAGCGCGTCAAGCACAACTTGTTTGGCGAGCACGCCCTTGAGTGCCGCGTCAAGACGGCTCACGATGGCGGCTGGTGTGCCGGCCGGTGCGATCACAAACACGCTCGGCGAGGCATCGAAACCGGCGAGCGTATCGGCCAGCGCTGGCCACTCCGGGGCACCCGCCAATTTGCCGGGGCTGGTCACCGCGACGGCCTTGATCTTGCCTGCCTTGGCCTGCGCCAGCGCCGGCGGCGCGCTCAACACCGCGAGCGGAATCACGCCGCTGACCAGATCAGGAATGAACTGCGTCGCACCTTTGTACGGCACATGCACGATGTCAAACCCGGCCTGCTTGCGAAACAATTCCATCGCCAGATGATGCACGGTGCCAATGCCGGGCGAGGCATAACTGTATTTGCCGGGATTGGCTTTCAACAACGCGATCAACTCGGCGGGGTTGTTGGCCGGCACGGACGGATTGGCGACGATTACCAGCGGCAACATACCCACCATGCCCACTGGCGCAAAACTTTTCACCGGGTCGTAAGGCACCGAAGCGTAGATGGCCGGCGCAATCAACACCGAGGTGTCGGCGAAGTAGAGCGTGTAACCATCGGCCGGTGCTTTGGCGAGTGCATCGGCAGCGAGCGTGCCGCCCGCGCCGGGGCGGTTCTCTACGACGATCTGCCCGCCCAAGACTTCAGCCAGATGCGTCGCCGTGAGCCGCGCCATGCCATCCGCACCGCCGCCAGCGGGAAAGCCGACCAGCATGCGGATGGGTTTGGCGGGGTAGGTTTGCGCGTGCGTTGGCCCCGCAATGAGGAGCAGGCCCAACGCCAAGGCGATTGCGGAATCCATCCAAGGCCAAGTCTTCATGAACTTCTCCGATTGGTGCAGACGATTGTTATATCGATGCGCATGGTAACGCGCGCGTTGAGCAGCAACGCCGTGCCGCGCCGCAGTGTTTCGGGCGGCAACGCGGTGGGTGCGCCCCACAACAAGCAAAACAAGGCGCAACACGGCGCGGAACTTTAGCGGGCGGCTCTGTCGAGCGTAGATATAATGCCTTGTATTACAACGTAGGAGGCAACGCCATGGGCATCACCAGCGTGCGGTTTAGCGAGGAAATTGATTCCGGTCTGGAACGTGCCGCCGCTGCGGCGCGGCGCACCAAATCGTGGTTGATCAACGAAGCGGTGCGTGACTACTTGCAGCGCAAAGACGAGGCCGGAGACCGCTGGCGTGACACTCTCGCTGCGCTGGATCAGGCCAAACACGGTGAGGTAGTGGATGGGGCCGAAGTGCTGGAATGGCTTGCCACCTGGGGGAATGAATCTGCCGCCCAACCCCAAAAGAGCGTGCGCACTGCAAGGACGGCATCCGCCGTTAAGCGGCGTCCTGCAAGCCGTCGTCCCGCGTGATGACTCTGAGCTTTACCCGGCTGGCGCAGGCTGACCTGGTGCGATTGCGGGAGTTCATCGCCCAGCACAGTGAAGTGTCCGCCGACCGCGTGGCAAAGGAACTTCTCAAAGGCATCATGCGGTTGACCAGACAGCCCCGTCTGGGCAGAAGAGTCGCCAAAGGCGATGGCGAAGATGCGCCGGACGAAATTCGAGACTGGATGGCCGGCAACTACGTGGTGCGGTATCTGATTGCGGACAAGCGGGTCATTGTCTTGCGGGTTTGGCATCAACGCGAGAACTGGCCGAACTGAGAGGGCGCAGTCCCGCAGAACCGCTCCTGCCAACGATTTCAGGCCGATCACAGATCACGCCTTGCCCTTCCCATGCGAAGTCGGCAACTTCGCAAGCTCCTTCACCCGCGCCGCATTCGGCGCGAAGCCCAAGCCCGGCAGTTCCGGCAGCGTGAGCCAGCCATCTTGCGGCACCGGCAGGTCATCGAAAAGTTGTTCGAGCAATTTGACCGCCACGTAGTGATACTCGACCAATCCGCCATTGCTCACACCCGCATGCAGATGCATGTTGTGAAACGGCCAGGCACCGCCGTTGTCGATCGGCACGTTGAAGGCCTGCGCCATGCCGGCGATTTTGAGCACTTGCGAATAGCCACCGGAGATGGCGACGTTGGGTTGCAGCACGTCGGCGGCTTGATGCATCAGCAGGTCGCGAAAGCGGAACGCGAGGCCTTCGTTTTGCCCTGCAGCGAGCGGAATCGAGGTGCGGCGGCGCAACTCGGCCATGCCGCGCACATCGTTTTGCGTGATCGGTTCTTCAAAGAAGGTGATGTCATATGGCTCAATCGCCTTTGCGAGTTTGGCGGCGTGAAACAAATCGAGGCCACAGTTGGCGTCGATATACAACTGCGCATCCGGCCCGACTGCCTCGCGCACGGCGGCGACGCGGCGCAGGTCTTCGGCGATCACGTCATCAAGCGGACGCGGCTCATCGCGCCGCGCCAGTGCGTGATTGCCCACCGTCATCTTGAGGCGCTTGAAGCCGCGCCCTTGCCAGAGCTTGGCGGCGGCGGCGAGTTGATCGCGTTCAAAAAAGCCGAAGCCGAACGTCGCGTACACCGGCACCCGCGCGCGCGCGCCGCCGAGCAAACGCCAGAGCGGCAGGCCGAGCGCTTTGGCCTTGATGTCCCACAACGCGATATCCAGCGCGGCGATGGTGTGGCTGGCGTAACCGGTCTGGCCGCGCGGCGAGAGCAGCCAGTAGAGTTTGTCCCACAGGCGCTCGGTGGCGAGCGGGTCTTCGCCGATCAGCGCCGGGCCGGCCACTTCACGCACTGCAGCGGCGATGATTTCCTCTTCGGTGATCGCGGTCATGCCGTGCCCAATGATGCCGGTATCGGTTTCGATTTCGGTCAGGCAGACCGATAACGCGGTCTGTTTGTTCAGGCCGAGAAGGTCGATCGTCACCGGCACGTTGAGCGGTGTGGCTGAAACGCGGACGATCTTCACTGGTCGATCCTTGAAGAAATAAAGCGTTGTCTATGGAAAATCAGCGCGGCGTTGTGGAGAGTCTTCAAATGGCCGGCTATCGCTGGCCGGCTATTGCGCCGGGCATTGCCTGCCGGGAGCTGTCAGGCCGGCACCGCGATGACTTCGATCTCGACCAGCAGATCGGGGTTGACCAG
>JANOYK010000236.1:0-1500 GCA_031428855.1 Burkholderiales bacterium
TGATAGATCGGCACGTTGTAGCTGCGCGCGGCGATGTCCCACAGTGCAATGTCGATGGCGCTGATCGCGGACACCACCGAGCCTTTGCGGCCATAGTCACGCGTCGCGTGATACATGCGGTGCCACAGCACTTCGGTGTCGCGCGGGTCGGTGCCGAGTATCAGCGGCTTCAGCGCATATTCAATTGCCGCTGCCGCAATTTCCGGCGGCTCCAGCCCTTGGGCAAAGGCTTCGCCCCAGCCGGTGATGCCTGCGTCAGTGGCAACCTCGACCAATGTAGCGCTGCGCTGCTTGACCCAGCCTTGCGAAAACGCGAACGGCTCGGCCAAGGGGCTTTTGAGCACATGTACGCGGATGTCAGTGACTTTCATTCACACTTCTCTTCACTCACTGGGGTGAATCATAAAACAGTCACTGCGCATGCGCGATAGCGCTTACTGGAATCCGCCACGCACCAGCCGCCCCGGCAACGCACCCGTGGCTTTGCCTTGTTCCATCACCAACTCACCCGACACAAACGTGGCTTGGTAACCGTTCGCGGTTTGCACCAGACGGCGGCCGCCGGTGGGCAGGTCGTAGAGCATCTGCGGCGCGTTGGCGCGCAGGTTGGCGAAATCAATCAGGTTGATGTCGGCCTTCATGCCGGGGGTAAGCGCGCCGCGATCAGTGAGGCCGACACCGCGCGCGTTGCGCTGGGTTTGCGCATGCACCAGAAATTCAAGCGGCAGCTTGTCGCCGCGGGTGCGGTCGCGCGCCCAGTGGCTGAGCAGATAGGTTGGGTAGCTCGCATCGCAGATGTAGCCGCAGTGTGCGCCGGCATCGCCCAGCCCCAGCAACGTGGCCGGGTGGGTGAGCATTTCACGCACCACGTCGAGGTTGTTTTCAGTGAAGTTGTAGAGCGGGAAGTAAAACTTTTTGCGGCCATCGTCTTCGAGCATCAGATCGTAGGCCACCTCTTCCGGCGTGCGTCCGGTCGCGGCGGCGATGCCGGCCACGCTGTGCTCGCGCTTCGGTTCGTAGTCGGCCTGATCGGCGTCAAGCGGATAGAGCTTGTGAAAATCGCGCGTGATGCTGGCCAGGCGCCAGTTCTCCGGCGGCGTGGCCGACTCCTTGATGATGCGCGCGCGCAGCGCCGGGTCACGCAGACGCGCCACGCGTTCCGCCAGCGGCAACTGCGCGATCTCGATGTAACCGGGCGTAAGGAAAAACGGCTGCATCGAGCATTCGAGTCCATGCACCATGCCAATCGGCCGACATGCCACCTGCGCCTTGATGTCGAGGCCTTGCCCGCGCGCAGCATCGACGCGCTGCATCACCGCGCGCCACTTGTCCGGCATGGTGTCGCGCTGCAACAGGGTAAACGACAAGGGCCGGCCGCTGATGCGCGCGCACTCACGTAGGATGTTGAATTCACTGTCGATGTCATCGAAATCCGAAATCATTTGCAGCACCCCCTTGCCGGTCTCGCCCACAGCCTTGGCAATGCTGATCAATTCATGC